>JAJZVE010000543.1 GCA_021845835.1 Pseudomonadota bacterium
GCGTTTCCCGCGCCGTACCGGCTCGATGCCACGCGCTGCATCTCCTACCTGACCATCGAGCATGCCGGGCCGATCCCGCCCGACCTGCGCCCGCTGATGGGCAACCGCATCTATGGCTGCGACGACTGCCTCGCCGTCTGCCCCTGGAACCGCTTCGCGCGGGCGACGCGCCACGCGAAACTGGCCGCCCGCGCCGATCTCGCCGCGCCGCCGCTCGCCGAACTGGTGGCGCTGGACGATGCCGGGTTCCGCGCCCGCTTCGCCGGCTCGCCGGTCAAGCGCATCGGCCGCAACCGTTTCGTGCGCAATGTTCTGATCGCCATCGGCAACTCCGGCGACCGTACTCTGTTACCGTGCATCGCCCCATTGGCGAGCGACCCCGACCCGGTGGTCGCGGAGGCCGCCGCCTGGGCGCGCGCACGGCTGGAGACGGAACATGCCCCGCACGGAGACGGATAGCCTCGGCAGCATCGAGATCGACGACGCAAGGCTGTGGGGGCCGCAGACCGAGCGCGCGCGGCGCCTGTTCCGCATCGGGCGGGAGCGGTTCCCGCCGGCGCTGATCCGCGCCGTCGGCCTGCAGAAACAGGCTGCCGCCGAGGCCAATCTCGCGCTCGGCGAACTGGCCGAGGATATCGCCCGCCCGATCATCGCCGCCGCCGCGGAAATCGCCGCCGGGGAGCGCGACGCGGAATTTCCGCTGCCGGTGTGGCAGACCGGCTCCGGCACGCAGACCAACATGAACGCCAACGAGGTGATCGCCAACCGCGCCAACGAGCTGCTGGGCCAGCCGCGCGGCAGCCGCGCGCCGGTGCATCCGAACGATCACGTCAACCGCGGCCAGTCATCGAACGACAGTTTCCCCACCGTCATGCACGTCGCGGCGGTGGAGACGGTGCAGCAGCGGCTGGTCCCCGCGCTCGCCGTGCTGCACGCCTCGCTCGCCCGCCGCGCGCTGGAATGGGACGACATCGTCAAGGTCGGCCGCACGCACATGATGGACGCGGTGCCGGTCACGCTCGGCCAGGAGTTCGCCGCCTGGGCGCGGCAGGTGGAGCTCGGCATGGAGCGGCTGCGCGGCGCCATGCCGCGGCTGCTGGCGGTGCCGCAGGGCGGCACGGCGGTCGGCACCGGCCTCAACCGCCACGCCGATTTCGACCGCGTGTTCTGCGAACGCCTGGCGGCACTGACGGGCCTGCCGTTCACGCCGAACCCGAACAAGTTCGAGGGCATGGGCGCGCACGATGCCTTCGTCGAACTGTCGGGCGTGCTGAACACGATCGCCGTGTCGCTGCACAAGCTCGGCAACGACATCCGCCTGCTCGGCTCCGGCCCGCGCGCCGGCATCGCGGAGCTGGTCATTCCGGCCGACGGGCTTTCCTCCTCGATCATGCCGGGCAAGACCAATCCGACGCAGAGCGAGGCGCTGACGATGGTATGCGTGCAGGTCATGGGCAACCACGTCGCCGTGACCATCGGCGCGGCGCAGAGCTTCCTCGAACTCAATGTGTTCAAGCCGCTCATCATCCACAACGTGCTGACCTCCGCCGACCTGCTCGCCGACGCGGCGGCAAGCTTCGCGCACAACATGGTGGACCGGCTGGTGCCGGACCGCGACCGCATCGCGGAGAATCTCGCACGCTCGCTGATGCTGGTGACGGCGCTCAACCCGCATATCGGCTACGACCGCGCGGTGCGCATCGGCAAGACGGCGCTGGCCGAGAACATCACGCTGCGCGATGCCGCCGCGAAACTCGGGCTGGTCGCGCCGGCCGATTTCGACCGCTGGGTGCGGCCGGAGGCAATGGTGCATCCCGGCGCCAGCCTCCCCGGCGGCTGAAGCGGAGGCAGCAATGCTGGTCAAGCGCAGTTTCACCCTCGCCGGCCATCGCACCAGCGTGGCGCTGGAGCCGGAATTCTGGCAGGCGCTGGCCGCCATCGCGGCCGAACGCCCGTGCAGCATCGCCGCCCTGGTGGCCGAGGTGGACGCCAACAGGCCGCCGGAGCGTCCACTGGCCTCGGCGCTGCGCGTGCATGCGCTGCTGCGGCCGCGTTAACCTGCGCGCAAAGTTACCTGGGTCTTCTGTGCGCGGAGGGCGAAACGCCGCTCCCGTCGCCGTGTTGCGCGCCGACCCGTTCAGGGAACCCAGGGAAACACCCATGTCCACGCGCCTGCCCATCGAGCTGCCGAAGCCGTTGCCCAGCCCGTTGCTGCTGTCGGACCGCCTGCTGCGTCTCGCGCAGGATGCGGACCGCGCCGGCTGCGCCATCACCGCCGAGCACCTGCTGCATCTCGCCCATACCGTGCTGGAGGAGAAGCGCGCGCCCCTCTGACCCCGGCTCAGGGCGCCTCTGCCGGCTGCGCTGCGTGCCAGCGTGTCAGGTCGGCGAGTTCCGGCGCGCGCGCCGCCGCATCGGCGGCGCCGGTCAGACGCAGCCCGATCTCCGGCGGGTCCGGCACCGCCGGGCGCAGCGCCAGACGCAGATCAAGCGTCCGGTCGGGCAGGTCGATCGTGCCGCCGAGGGTCGCGGTCGCCGCGCCCGCCGTCAGCGTCGCCTGACGGATCGTCGCCACGCCGCGGTCCAGCCCGGCGGCCAGATGCAGCGCGTCGAACGGTGTAGCGCCGCCGGACAGCGCCTGCTGCACGTCCGCATCGGTGAGGTCGCCGCGAAGCGCCCCCAGCGCGACGCCGGACAGAATGCCTTTGCTCGCGTCGATCGCGGCATGGCCGGCCAGCGTCGCCAGCAGCGTCGCCGGTGCGTGGCCGGTCGCGGTCAGGTCGGCGTGCAGGTCGAGCTTGCCGCCGGCGATGTCGAGCGGCAGGTCGAACGGCGGCTCCGTCACGGTCGCGCCGATGAGGGCGGCGCGCAGCGCCGCCGCCGGCGGTTCCGCCGCGGCATCGACGCTGGCGCTCGCGCTCAGCCGCCCGCCGGCCAGCGTCGCCGTGAGGTCATCGAGCCGCAGCACGCCGTCGGCGAGCGTCAGCGTCGCCGCGGCCTGCTGCAGCGCCGGCCGCCGGTTCGCCATCACGCGCGCGGCCTGCAGCCGCAGCGAAGCCCCCCAGCCGCGCAGCGCCGGCAGCGGCAGCGGCTCGGCGGCGCGGGCGGGTGGCAGGGGCAGCGGCAGGGTCTCGGCGTCGATATGCCCGGTCAGCACCGGCACCGCCCCGGCATCGTCCAGCGCCAGCGCCCCGGTCGCGTGCAGCCCGCCGGCGGAAACCTCGAAACTGTCCGCCGCGACGCTGCTTGCGGTGCCGGAGAGCTTCGCCACCAGCCCGAGCGAACCGTCGCCGAGCCAGGACGGCGCCGCCGCCATGCCGAGCGCCTGCAGCAGCCGCGGCGCGCCGGGATGGCGCAGCGTCATGCCGCCGCTCCAGGTATGATGCGCGAAATCGACGGTCGGCTGCGCCTGCAACTGCAGGTCGGCGAGGTCGGCCGTCACTTTCAGCGCCAGATGGTCCGGCGTGCCGTCGCCCAGCACCTGTACCGCCGCCGCGGCGCGCCACAGACCCGGCGCGCGTTGCGCCAGGAACGCCAGCCGGGCGGGCAGCAGCGCCGCCAGCGGCGCCGCCTGTGGCGCCTGCAGGTCGAGCCGGCCTTCGGTGACGCGCGCGTCCTCGGTGACCGTTACCGAGGCGCTGGCATGGGCGCCGTTCAGGCCCAGATCGAGCTTGCGCACCACAAGGCGCCCGCCCTCCGCCCCGGCATCCAGCGCCAGCGGGGCGAAGGTCACGCCGTGCAGCCCCGCCTGCTGCGCGTCCAGGCGCAGATTGAGGTCGAAGGCGCCGAAGCGGGCGGGCAGCTCGGGCAGGGCAGGGGCACTGGCCGGCAGCCACGGGTCCAGCTCGATGCGGTCCACGGCCAGGCCGGCGCCGATCGCGAACCGCTTGCCGCTGCGCACGCTGAAGCTGCCGCTGACCCGGCTGCCGTCGATCTGCGCGGTAAGGCCGCTCACCGCCACCTGCCGGCGATCGGCGACGACGTGCGCGGTCAGTTGCGCGCTGTGCAGTACCCCGGACGGCAGCGAAGCCAGCGGCGCCACGCCGGCCTCTGCGATCCAGGCGAGCGTGGTGCGCAGCGCCGGCGCGGTCAGCGCCGCATCGCCCTCGAAGCGCGGCCCCGGCGCGGTCGGCGTGCCAGGCAACAGGTGGCCGGTGAGCTTCAGCGGCGCATCCCCCGGCAGCACCGCCCGCGCTTCCCGCACCTCGGCGCCGCCGGCGGTCAGATCGACAGCCG
>JAJZVE010000544.1 GCA_021845835.1 Pseudomonadota bacterium
ATATCCAGCACACGCTGGCGAGGCGACAGCAGCAATTTGGCCGCGATGTGGCGCTGCTTCCGGTCCTGCGCCTGCTCGAGCGAGTCCTCGGGCGACGCAAAATAGGCGCAGGAGTACTGACGATCGGCGTCGAGAAACAGCTGATAGAGCCGGTCCGACAGATCGTAATGATGCGCGACATTCGCCCGCGCCCGCCGCAGGGTGTTGCCGCGCCCGAGGCGATGGCGCAGGCGCCACGCCGCAGCGCGCAGGCCCGGCAGCCAGTGCGGGTGCCCCTGGCCGACGTTGCGGAGCAGAAGGTCGAGAAGTCCGCCGATGCCGCCCTCTACGACGGCCAGGCTGCCATCCATGTAGGCCTCGCCGAGGGCCAGATCGGGGTTCAGGCAGAGCCGCCACGCCGCGGCGCCGCTTGCGATGCGAATCGTGACCGACGGCAGGCCGGCGCCGAATTCATGCCGGTTGCCGTGCGGATCGAGGACGCTAAGGTGCCCCGTGCGAATGGCCCGACGGAGCCGCGCGCAGAGCAGACGCATGCCCGGGCCACAATGCCGGCGCGGGGTTCCGGGGTGCGGCGGCACCTCCGCTTTCCTGCCTGGCCGGTCCGCGCCGGGTTCCGGCGCGCCGGGGGTCTCTCGTCGGAAGATCAAGGTCTGGTCCATCGCGTCCCCCCTGATGGACGGGAAAGTGCCTGCGGGCCGAGCGGGCCCGCGGGGGTTTTCATGCCGCGAGCGCTGCCGCCGCGGGCTTGCCCGCCGGCGGCGTCGGCGCTGCGTCCGTCTGGCTGGATGTGTCGTCTGCCGTTGCAGTGCCTATGGCGGAGGCGAGGGTTGCGTGCAGCTCGTGCCGGAGGCGGCAGCAGGCTTCGACCTGCTCGCTCGTGGCGCGCAAGACGAGATCGGTCATCCCGGTTTGCAGCGCCGCGAGATCGGGTGGCCGCCCCGTCGTGCCGTGTTCCGTCAGCAACGCGATCATGCGCTGCTGACAATCGAGCGCCGCTTCGAGACATTCCTGTCCGGCCTGCATCCATGCGGTGCAGGCGCCAAGCACGGCGCGCGGCTGCTGCTCCGTCCAGACAAGCCCTGGTCCGCGCGGGCCCGGCGCGCCGGTGGCGGGCGCCGTGGTGACGGTTCTGGTTGTGGCCATGATCGGATCTCCTGTCCTCGTTGGTCGCGGGCGGGTTTGGCCCACACGCAGAGAAGACGTCGATCCCCCCGAATTCTTACATGCACTCCGCACGCAACGCCGACGACTTCACAGCGGGCTCCTCCCCTCGCATCGGCATGCGAGGAAGCCGTCCTCGGGGCAGGTCCGGCAGAACGCCATCAGCCGCCGGCGCAGGTCCTGACGCGCGCGATGCAGGCGCACGTACAGGTTGTTGATATCGATTCGAAGCTGCGCCGCCGCCTGCGCGTGCGGCTCCCCCTCCAGATCAACGCGCCGGAGCAGCTCGGCGTAGGCAGGCCGCAGCCCGGGAAGCAGCAGGTGCAAACAGACGCAAGCCGCCGCCGTGTCGTCCCGCTCGAGGTTGGTGATCAGGCGGGCGAGATCTGCCTCCCGCATCGCGCGCTCATTCCGCTGCATCCGGTGCGCGCGCCGGTAGTGGTCGGCCAGGGTGGAGGCGAGCACCCGCCCCAGCCAGCCGTGCACCGCGCCCGGGTCGCGGATGTCGTCGCTGCGTTCCAGCGCATGCAGGACGAAGCGCTGGAACACCTCGCCCGCCGTGTCGCGATCGCGCAGGCGGCGGATCAGGAAGGCGAGAAAGCGGGGTTGATCGGCGACCAGCGCGCGTCGCACCGTAAGGTCAGCCCGTCGCGATGCGGGGTTTGCCTCGGCCGCAGCCGTGTCGTCCGGGTCGTCGATCGGTTCGGCCGGCATCATGTCCACCTCGTCGCCCTTCTGGCGCCGAATGCGCCGCGGTCGATTGATCTGCATCAATGTCCGCCTACGGAGTTCGCCCGCGCCGATTACAGGCGCAGCCTTCGTAGCCGCAGCGCGTTCATCACCACCGAGAACGAGCTCAGTGCCATCGCCAGCGCCGCAATCGCCGGGCTGAGCAGGATACCGAACCACGGATAAAGCACCCCCGCCGCGACCGGCACGCCCACTGCGTTGTAGACAAACGCGAAGAACAGATTCTGGCGGATGTTGCGCATGGTCGCCTGGCTGAGGGCGCGCGCCCGCGCAATGCCGATCAGGTCGCCCTTCACCAGGGTGATGCCGGCGCTCTGCATCGCGACCTCGGTGCCAGTGCCCATGGCGATGCCGATATCCGCCTCCGCCAGTGCCGGCGCGTCGTTCACCCCGTCGCCCGCCATCGCCACCACCCGTCCCTCGGCGCGCAACCGGCGCACCACCTGGTGCTTCTGGTCGGGCAGTACGTCGGCCTCCACGTCGGTGATGCCGAGTTGGTGCGCCACCGCCTCGGCGGTGCGGCGGTTGTCGCCGGTCAGCATCACGATCCGGATCCCCTCCGCCCGTAATGTTTCAAGCGCCGCGGGCGCGCTTTCCTTGATCGGATCGGCGATCGCTATCACCCCGGCCGGGCTGCCATCGACCGCGACGAACAACGCGGTGGCCGCGGCCTCGCGCAGCCCATCGGCCTGCTCGGCCAGCGCGCCGAGGCTTACGTCCGCGTCCTCCATCAGCCGCGCGTTGCCGAGCGCGACTAGGTGTCCGTCGATCCGCCCGCGCACGCCCTGGCCGGTGATCGATTCGAAATCCGCCGGGTCCGCCAGGCTTGCGCCGCGCTCCTTCGCCGCGCGTACCATCGCCGCGGCGAGCGGATGCTCGCTGGCGCGTTCGAGGCTGGCGGCCAGCCGCAGGAGCGTGTCCTCGGTGAAGCCCGCGGCGGGCACGATCCTGGTCACCCGCGGCTTGCCTTCGGTGAGCGTACCGGTCTTGTCGACCACCAGCGTGTCGACCTTCTCCATCCGCTCCAGCGCCTCGGCGGATTTGATCAGCACGCCCACGGTGGCGCCCTTGCCCACGCCCACCTGGATCGACATCGGCGTGGCCAGACCAAGCGCGCAGGGACAGGCGATGATCAGCACCGAGACGCCGGCGAGCAGACCGAACGCCAGCGCCGGCGCGGGCCCCCAGACGGCCCAGACGAGGAAGGACACCACCGCGATCGCCACCACCGCCGGCACGAAATAGCCGGACGCGATGTCGGCCAGGCGCTGGATCGGGGCGCGCGAGCGCTGCGCCTCGGCCACCATGGTGACGATGCGGGCCAGCACCGTGTCGGCGCCAATCTTCTCTGCGTGCATGATCAGCGCGCCGGTGCCGTTCACCGTGCCGCCGATCAGCTTCTCGCCAGCTTCCTTCGCGACTGGCATCGACTCGCCGGTAACCATCGATTCATCGACCGCGCTGCGGCCCTCCAGCACCGTGCCATCGACTGGCACGGCGTCGCCGGGACGGATCCGCAGCCGATCGCCGACCTGCACCCGATCGATCGGGATTTCCTCCTCCGTCCCGTCCGCGCGCAGCCGCCGCGTGATCTTCGGGGCGAGGTTCAGCAGGGCGCGAATGGCCCCGCCGGTTTCCTCGCGGGCGCGCAGTTCGAGCACCTGGCCAAGGATGATGAGCGTGGTGATGACCGCCGCCGCCTCGAAATAGGTGGCCACCGAGCCGTCGGCGGCCCGGAAACCCGCCGGGAAGACCCCGGGAAGCAAGGTGGCGACGTCGCTGAAGACATAAGCCACGCCCACGCCGAGGGCGATCAGGCTGAACATGTTGAGGCTGCGGTTCACCACCGACCGCCAGCCGCGGGTGAAAAAGAACGATCCGGCCCACAGCACGTTGGGCGTGGTCAGGACCAGCTGGATCCAGTTCGACCAGAACGGCGGGATCAGCCGCTCGAAATGCCACGCCGTCACATAGGCCGGCATGGCCAGCGCCAGCACTGGCACGGTCAGCGCGAGGCTGCCCCAGAAGCGCCGGCGCATGTCGGCGAGTTCGGCGTTCTCCGCGGCCTCCGCCGTGGGGGTCAGCGGCTCCAGCGCCATGCCGCAGATCGGACAGGGGCCGGGATGGTCCTGCCGAACTTCGGGGTGCATCGGGCAAGTGTAGATGGTCCCAGGTGCTGTGGGCGGAGCGGGTGGCGTCTGGGGCTTCGGCGTCAGGTAGCGGGCCGGGTCGGCGGCGAATTTGTCGCGGCAGCCGGCGCAGCAGAACGCGTAGCTGGTCCCCGCGAGCTCGAAGCGATGCTTGGCGGTGGCGGGATCGAC
>JAJZVE010000545.1 GCA_021845835.1 Pseudomonadota bacterium
GCGCCGCAACTGCCGGTGTTCTTCCTCGCCGCCCCTGCCCAGTTGCTCGGTGGGCTGCTGCTGCTGGCGCTGCTGGGTGGCACCCTGCTGGCGGTGTGGGGCGAAGCGGCACGGGCCGGCTTCGCCATGTTGCCGGGACATTGAGCCATGGCCGAGGGGGACGAGGACCGCACGGAAGCGGCAACGCCACGGCGCCGCGCCCGCGCCCGCGAGGCCGGGCAGGCACCGCTGTCGCGGGAGGCGGCGCCACTCGCCGCACTGACGGCGGCGACGCTGCTGCTGATGCTGGCCGCCCCGCCGCTCGCCCGTGCCGTCACCGCGCGGCTCGCGCTGCTGCTGGCACAGGCACATACGCTTGCACCGGTGGCGGCGCTGCGGCTGGCCGGCGAGGCGGCGGCGCTCGGCGCGTTGCCGTTCGCGTTGGCCGGCGCGCTCGCCGCCATCGCCGCGGTGCTGGCGCAGACCGGGCTGCTGGTGCACCTGCCGTCGCTGCTGCCCGATCTCGGGCGGCTGGCGCCGCAACGCGGGCTGCAGCGCATCTTCTCGCTCAACGCGCTCGCCGATACCGGCCGTACGCTGCTCAAGCTGGCGGCGTCCGGGGTGGCGGCCTGGACGGTGCTGCGGGCGGCGCTGCCCAGCCTGCCGGCCGCGTTCGGCTGGACGCCGGACGGGCTGCTCGACCACACCACGCGCACGGTGCTGCGCGTGCTGCTGGTCCTGGTGGGGGTGCAGGCGGCGATCGCCGCGCTCGATATCTTCCGCGCCCGTCGCGCGCACGAGGCCAGTCTGCGCATGAGCCGGCAGGACATCCGCGAGGAGCACAAGGAAAGCGAAGGCAACCCGCAGATCCGCGCCCGCATCCGCCAGTTGCGGATGCAGCGGGCGCGACGGCGCATGATGGCGGCGGTGCCGAAGGCGGCGGTGGTGGTGACCAACCCGACGCATTTCGCCGTGGCCCTTGCCTATGAGCGCGGCTCGGCCACCGCCCCTCGCGTGGTGGCGAAGGGGACCGACGAGGTGGCGGCGCGCATCCGCGACCTCGCCCGCGCCAGTGGCGTGCCGCTGGTGGCGAACCCGCTGCTCGCCCGTGCTCTGCATGCGGTGGAGCTGGAGGCGGAAATCCCACACGAACTGTATCAGGCGGTCGCGGAGCTGATCGCCTATGTCTGGCGCCTGCGGACGCGCGCGCTGTGATCCGCCTGCTGCGCCGCAAGCGTCCTGCCGCGCCGCCGCGGCTGATCGATACGCTGGCCGAGCGCGGCGATGCCGGGCTTGGGCTGCTGTTCCAGGAACCCACCGCCGGCCGGCTGCTGGTGGACCGGCACGGGCGGCTGCTACGAGCGAGCGATCTGCTGCGGCGGATGCTGGGGCCGGCGGTCGATCTGTCGCCCGGCACGCCGGTGCTGCTGCTGTTCGCCGAGGTGGATCGCGATGCGGTCTGGGCGGAACTCGGCCCGGTGCTGCGCGGTCAGGCGCGCGGCGCGCCGGCCCGCCCCTTCCCGGTGCATCTCGCCGGCGGCGGCCCGGAGCCGCTGCTGGTCGCCCTCACCGCCTCGGCGGTGCGCGAGGCGGACGGCAGCGCCAGCGGCGCGCTGCTTTCGGTGCAGGACACCTCCGCCCAGGCGCGGCTGGAGGCGCAACTGGCCCATGCCCAGCGGCTGCAGGCGGCGGGGCAGTTGGCGGGCGGCATCGCGCATGACTTCAACAACCTGCTGACCGCGATCCTGGGCGCGGCCGACGCCATCGCCACCCAGCCCGCGCTGGGGGATGAGGCCCGCGAGGACCTCGCGCAGATCCGCGCCAGCGCCGAGCGTGGCAGCGCGCTGACCCGGCAGTTGCTCGCCTTCGGGCGGCGGCAGACGCTGCAGCCGACGGTGCTGGCGGTCAACGCGGTGCTGACCGAGATCGGCGCGCTGCTGCGCCGCCTGCTCGGCAGCCGGGTGCGGCTGCATCTGGCGCTGGACGAGGCCGACCTGCGCGTGCGCGCCGACCCGACCGCGCTCGATCAGGTGCTGGTGAATCTCGCCGTCAATGCCCGCGACGCCATGCCGGAGGGCGGCGACCTCACTCTGCGCAGCGGCCATATCACCCTCTATCGGCCGCTGGTGCGCGGGCCGGAGACGATCCCGCCCGGGCGCTACGTGATGATCGAGGTGCGCGATACCGGCATCGGCATCCCGCCCGAGGCGCTGGAGCATATTTTCGAGCCGTTCTTCACCACGCGACGCGAGCAGGGCGGCACCGGGCTGGGGCTGGCCACGGTTCACGGCATCGTGCGGCAATCCGACGGTTTCCTGGGCGTGGAGAGCACGCCGGGCCAGGGCACGCGGCTGCGGGTCTACCTGCCGCGCTGGGATGGCGACGAGGTGGCGATCCCTGCGCCGCCCGCCCCCGCCGCGCCGGAAACGGCCGGCACGGCGCCGCCGGCATCGGCGCCGCCTCCCATCGCGCCGGGCGCCGTGCTGCTGGTGGAGGACGAGACCGCGGTGCGGACCATCGTCGCGCGGGCGCTGACCCGGCTTGGCTGGCAGGTGCTGGCCGCCGAGAACGCCGAGGCGGCACTGGACCGGCTGGCAGGACGCGACCCGCCGCGACTCGCCGCCATCGTCACCGATCTGGTCATGCCGGGGATGGATGGGGCGGCGCTGGTGCGGGCGGTGCGCGCGCAATTGCGCGCCCCGACGCTGCCGGCGATCCTTGTTTCCGGCTACGCCGCCGAGGAATTGCGCCGCGAAGTGGCGACGGCGATCGGCGACGGCGGCACGCTGTTCCTGCCGAAACCCTATGATGTCAACGATCTGGCCGCGCGGTTGCGGCAGGTCACGGCAGGCGGCCTGGCAGGCGGCTTGGCCGGGGAGGCATGAGCGATGGGAGCGTCAGGTTCCTCTTGTGTTCTCAGATTGATGAACATATAACGAACAAATCCTTAATTGGCGTCTCCCGCCCGGTTGCGGCTCCGTTCCCGGCGTGAGAGACTCTTTCAGACCGCGGCAGGACGTCGCGACGGGGGACGTGGCTATGGAGAAGAACAAGGCGCTCGACGCGGCATTGCAGCAGATCGAGCGGGCGTTCGGCAAAGGCTCCATCATGCGGATGGGGCAGAAATCCGGCGACGAGCAGGTGGAGGTGATCCCCTCCGGCTCGCTCGGGCTGGATATCGCGCTCGGCATCGGCGGCCTGCCGCGCGGGCGCATCATCGAGATCTACGGCCCGGAAAGCTCCGGCAAGACCACCCTCGCCCTGCACGCGATCGCCGAGGCGCAGAAGCGCGGCGGCACCTGCGCCTTCGTCGATGCCGAGCATGCGCTCGATCCGACCTATGCCCGCAAGCTGGGCGTGGACGTGGACAATCTGCTGATCAGCCAGCCCGATGCCGGCGAGCAGGCGCTGGAAATCGCCGACACGCTGGTCCGCTCCGGCGCGGTCGACGTGCTGGTGGTCGACTCGGTCGCCGCCCTGGTGCCGCGCGCGGAACTGGAGGGCGAGATGGGCGACAGCCATGTCGGCCTGCACGCCCGCCTGATGAGCCAGGCGCTGCGCAAGCTGACCGGCAGCGTCAGCCGCAGCAAGACCATGCTGATCTTCCTCAACCAGATCCGGCTGAAGATCGGCGTCATGTTCGGCAACCCGGAGACCACCACGGGCGGCAACGCGCTGAAGTTCTACGCCTCGATCCGCATGGAAATCCGCCGCATCGGCGCGATCAAGGATCGCGACCAGATCGTCGGCAACCAGACGCGGGTGAAGGTGGTCAAGAACAAGCTGGCGCCGCCGTTCCGGCAGGTCGAGTTCGACATCATGTACGGCGAGGGCATCAGCAAGGTCGGCGAGCTGATCGACCTCGGCACCAAGGTCGGCGTGGTGGAGAAGTCGGGCGCCTGGTACAGCGTGGACAGCCAGCGCATCGGCCAGGGCCGCGAGAACGCCAAGCAGTTCCTGCGCGAGCACCCGGAGGTCGGCGATGCCGTCGAACGCAAGGTGCGCGAACAATCCGGCGTGATGGCCACCGCGATGCTGGCTTCCGAAGAGGAAGCGGAAGCGGCAGAATAGGCGCGTGCCGGACACCTCCGTCGACCTTCCCCAGGGCCTTCCCCTCGACGAGGACGACCGCGCGCTGCTGGAAGCGGCGCGCACTGTCATGCTGCGCCACTACCGGCCGTTCTGGCACATGGTGGCGGCGGCGCTGCGCGGGCGCGACGGGCGCATCTGGACCGGCGTGCATCTCGGCA
>JAJZVE010000546.1 GCA_021845835.1 Pseudomonadota bacterium
CCTCGCCGAACCCGACCGCGAGCGGCGGGCCGTGCCGCGCGCCGATCATCAGGTCCGGATGGCCGGCAAACACCATCGCCAGCGCATAGGCGCCGGTCAGCCGCCGCAGCGCCGCCCCCGCCGCCTCGGCCGGCGTCATGCCCTGCTGCAGCAGCAGATCGACCAACTGCACCACCGTCTCGGTGTCGGTTTCGGTGGCGAACACCTGGCCGGCGCGCTCCAGTTCGGCGCGCAGCTCGGCGTGGTTCTCGATGATGCCGTTGTGGACGACGGCGACGCGCGCGGTCGCGTGCGGGTGCGCGTTGCTCTCGGTCGGCGCGCCATGCGTCGCCCAGCGCGTATGGCCGATGCCGCTGCTGCCCGGCAGCGGCGAAACTTCCAGCACCGCAGCGAGGTTGGCGAGCTTGCCCGGGGCACGGCGGCGCTGGATGCCGTCGCCGACCACGGTCGCGAGGCCGGCGCTGTCATAGCCGCGATATTCCAGCCGCCGCAGCGCTTCCAGCAGGATCGGCGCCGCCGCATTGCCGCCGATGACGCCGACGATGCCGCACATCAGGGTTTCTTCCCGCGCTGCTGCCGGAATTCCGCCGCGCGCCCGGGCTGCACATGCTGGCGCGCGCGGCCGAACGCCATCGCGTCGTCGGCCACGTCGGCGGTGATCACGCTGCCGGCGGCGACGAACGCGCCGTCGCCGATCGCAACCGGCGCCACCAGCACCGCGTCCGAGCCGATGAACGCGCCGCGCCCGATGCGCGTGCGGTGCTTGGCGAACCCGTCGTAGTTGCAGGTGATGGTGCCGGCGCCGACATTGGTTTTCGCGCCGATCTCGGCATCGCCGAGATAACTCAGGTGGTTCGCCTTCGCGCCCTCGCCGAGCACCGTGCCCTTCAGTTCGACGAAGTTGCCGACATGCGCGTTCGCGCGCACATCGGTCCCCGGCCGCAGCCGCGCGAACGGGCCGACGATGGCCCCGCTGCCGATGCGGCAGCCGGTCAGGTGGCAGAACGGCAGAATCTCGGCGCCGCTTTCGACGCTGACGCCCGGCCCGAACACCACGTTCGGCGCCACCGTGACGTCGGCGGCCAGCGCCGTGTCGAACGCGAGGAACACGGTTTCCGGCGCGGTCAGCGTGGCGCCGGCATCCATCGCCGCCGCGCGCAGCCCGCGCTGCACCGCCGCCTCCGCCGCCGCCAGCTCGGCGCGCGAGTTGATGCCGCGCAGCTCCGCTTCCGGTGCCTCGACCGCGGCGACGCGCGCGCCCTCGGCGCGGGCGAGGCCGACCACGTCGGTCAGGTAGTACTCGCCTTTTGCGTTGTCGCGGCCGACCGCGCGCAGCCACGCCGCCATGCGCGGCGCCGCGGCGCACAGCACGCCGGCGTTGCACAGGCCGATCGCACGCTCATCGGCCGAGGCATCCGCCCATTCCACCACGCGCTCGACCAACCCGTCCGCGCCGACCACGCGGCCGTAGCGCCCCGGGTCCACGGGACGCATCGCCAGCAGGGCGAGGCCGGCATCGCCGGCCAGCCGCCGCTCCAGCAGCCGGCGCAGCGTGTCCGGCGCGATCAGCGGGTTGTCGGCGTACAGCACCGCCACCTCGCCGTCGCCGACATGCGGCACCGCCTGCAGCGCGGCGTGGGCGGTGCCGAGCCGCTCGTGCTGCACCACCACCGGATGCGGCGCGGCGACCGCGGCCAGCCGCTCGCCTTCCGGCCCGACCACCACGACGATACGGTCGAACACCGCGGCCACGCTCGCGATCAGGTGCGCCAGCATCGGCCGGCCGGCAAGCGGATGCAGCGCCTTGGGCAGCGCGGACTTCATGCGGGTGCCCAGACCCGCGGCCAGGATGATGGCGGTCGTCGGCATGACGACCGGGGTAGCGGGGTCGCGGGCTTCGTGTCAAAGGTCGCGTCATCACGCTTCGTTTCGACAGGCAACGCAGTTCCGCCACCATGTCCCGCACGCTGCTCATCGACCTGGACGGCACGCTGGTCGATTCCGTGCCGGATCTCGCGGCCAGCCTCAACCGGCTGATGGCGGCGCGCGGCCTGCCGCCGTTCTCCGCCGCCGAGGTCGCCCGCATGGTCGGCGACGGCGTGCGCGCGCTGCTGGAGCGCGCCTTCGCCGCCCGCGGCGGTGCGCCGGGGGCGGATGACCTGGCCGACTACATGGCGGACTACGCCGTGCATCTGGCCGACGCCACGCGCCCCTATCCCGGCGCCGCGGCGGCGCTGGGGCGGCTGCGCGGCGCCGGCTGGACGGTCGCGGTCTGCACCAACAAGCCGGAAGCGCTGGCCCGCGACGTGCTGGCCCGCACCGGCCTGCTGCCGCTCGTCGGCGCGATCGGCGGCGGCGACAGTTTCGCGGTGCGCAAGCCGAACCCCAGCCATCTGCTGGCGACCCTGGCGCGCGCCGGCGGGACCGCCGACGCGGCGGTGATGGCCGGCGACCATCGCAACGACGTGCTGGCGGCGCACGGCGCCGGCATCCCGGCGGTGTTCGCCGCCTGGGGCTACGGCCCGCCGGCGATGGCCGAGGGCGCCGATGCCGTCGCGGCGAGCTGCGCCGAACTCGCCGAGCTCGCACCCCGCCTGATCGCGTGAGGCTCAGCCGAACTGGAACGCCGACAGCGCCTTGCCGGCCAGACGCTCGCCATAGACATGACGGCCGACATCGGCCCCGGCCGCGCCGGCCGCCACCATCAGCGGAATCAGGTGCTCGGCCTCCGGGTGGCACTCGTGCGCGTACGGGGCGCGCTGCCAGTCGCGCAGCGCCGCGTCCCGCCGCTCCGGGTCCGGCTCGGTCGCTGCGGCGACCAGCCAGTCGTCGAATGCCACCGACGCCTCGTTGCCGCGCCCGCTGAACAGCAGGCGCAGGTTGTGATAGCTCATGCCGGAGCCGACGATCAGCACGCCCTGGTCGCGCAGCGGCGCCAGCGCCCGGCCGACCGCCAGATGCGCCGCCGGGTCCAGGCCGTGCTGCAACGAAAGCTGCAGCACCGGGATGTCGGCGTCCGGGAACGCCACCTTCAGCGGGATGAATACTCCGTGATCGAGGCCGCGTGCGCCTTCCTCCGCCGTTGCGATCCCCGCCGCCGCCAGCAACCGCCGCGCCTCGGCGCCAAGCCCAGGGGCGCCGGGCGCGGGCCAGGTCAGGCGGTAGGTGTGCTCCGGGAAGCCGTAATAATCGAACAGCAGCGCCGGGTGCGCCGCCGTGTTCACGGTCGGCTGCGGCGCCTCCCAATGGCCGGAAACCACCAGCAGCGCGCGCGGGCGCGCCGGCAGCGCCGCCGGAATGCCGCGCAGATACGCCGCCATGCCCGTCCACAACTGCGGCGCGGCTGGCGGGGGGTCCATGAAGAAGCACGGCCCGCCGCCATGCGGGATGAACAGGGTGGGCTGACGAGTGGCTGCGTCGCTCATGTCGCTCGGTCTCCGGGATCGCGACGTATATGCGTAGGACGGGCAATCGAGAGAATGGGAGAAATCTCGATGAGCGTCATCGAATTCCTCGACGGCAATGCTAGGCCGTCGCGGTCAGGCTGACCAGTTCGACGCCGTCCTCCACCAGATCGCCGGGCCGGCAGCGCAGCGTCGCGACCATGCCGTCGGCGGGGGCGGTGATGCGCATCTGCACCTTCATCGCTTCCAGGACCAGCAGCACGGCGCCGCGCGCCACCTGCTCCCCCGGCGCGACCAGCACCTCCAGCACCCGGCCCGGCATCGGCGCCAGCACGCGCCCACCGCGGCCCGCCGCGGCGTTGGCCGCCGCCAGCGGGTCCAGGAAACGCACCTCCCAGGCCGCGCCGTCCTGGAACACGGCGACCACGTCGCCCCGCGCCACCGCGCGCAGCCGCAGGCCCAGCCCGTCGAGCCGCAGCGCCAGTTGGTGCCCGTCGACCTCGTGCGCCGTCACCTCCGCCGCGCCGTCCGGCAGGTCGAGGCGAAAACCGCCATCGGCGCGCAGATGCGCGCGGAGCGAAATCCCGGCCGCGCCGCCGACGCTCAGAAAGAAATCCTGCCAGCCATCGCCGTTCAGGCGCCACGCCGTCGCGAGATTCCAGGGCGACCACGGATCGGCCTCGCCGGCCGCCGCCCGCGCCTCCTGCCACAGCCGCCGCTGCACCGCGGCCGCCAGCACCGCGCGCGGCGGCGGCGGCGCGGGCTGCAGCAAGGCGTCGGCGTGGCGGGCGATGAAGCCGGTGTCGAGCGCACCCACCCAAAA
>JAJZVE010000547.1 GCA_021845835.1 Pseudomonadota bacterium
GTCGCCGGCCGCTTGGCCGCGCGGCTCGGCGGCTACGCGGTGCAGACCGCTGTCGCGGTGACGGCCCCGTCCAACCCGCTGGCCAAGCAGGTCGCGCGCGTCCCCGGCGGACTGATGGCGAATTACGGCCATGCGCCGTGGATCGCGGTCGCGCCGCTGCTGGCGCTCGCCGCCGCCGTCGCGGCGCTGATGCTGCTCCGCCGGGGCGAGCGGCCGGTGCTGGCGTTCGTCGCCAGCGGGCTTGCCATCGCCGGGGTGATCGCCACCGCCGGGTTCAGCCTGTTCCCGTTCCTGCTGCCCTCCTCGCTCGATCCGCGTTCCAGCCTGACGCTGTGGGATGCGTCCTCCAGC
This sequence comes from Pseudomonadota bacterium, assembly GCA_021845835.1. Next base: position 352 of record JAJZVE010000547.1, read on the forward strand.
CTCGCCACGCTGGAACTGATGACCGCCGCGACCCTGCTGCTGCTGCCGGTGGTGCTGGCCTATACCGCCTGGGTCTACCGGGTGTTGCGGGGCCCCGTCACCGCCGACGACGTGACCCGCGACCCGCACGCCGTCTATTGAACCGGAGCGACCGCCATGTGGTACTTCAGCTGGATTCTCGGCCTCGGCCTTGCCTGCGCCTTCGCCGCCGTCAATGCCCTGTGGCTGGAGATCGCGCCCGGCCAGGGCCTTCCCGACTGAACCCGAGTTGATTGGCGGCGCGGCCTGGACCAATGTGCGCGCCGCCATGACCGTCCGCACCCGCTTCGCCCCCAGCCCCACCGGTATGCTGCATATCGGCGGGGCGCGCACCGCCCTGTTCAACGAGCTGTTCGCCCGCCACCACGGCGGCGAGTTCCTGCTGCGCATCGAGGACACCGACCGCGAGCGCAGCACGCAGGAAGCCACCCAGGTCATCCTCGATGGCCTCGCCTGGCTCGGCCTGAAGCCGGACCAGGAGCCGGTGTTCCAGTCCACGCGGCAGGCGCGCCATGTCGAGGTCGCGCAGCAGATGCTCGCCGCCGGCCGCGCCTATCGCTGCTGGTGCACCCCGGCCGAGTTGCAGGAGATGCGCGAGCGCGCGATGGCCGAGGGCCGCCCGCCCCGCTACGACGGACGCTGGCGCGACCGCGACCCGGCCGAGGCGCCGCCGGGCGTCGCCCCCGCCATCCGCCTGCGCGCCCCGCGCGAGGGCGAGACCGTGGTGCACGACCTCGTGCAGGGCGAGGTGCGGGTCGCCAACAGCGAACTGGATGACATGATCATCCTGCGCAGCGACGGCACGCCCACCTATCTGCACGCCGTGGTGGTGGACGACCACGACATGCAGGTCACGCACGTCATCCGCGGCGACGACCACCTGACCAACACCTTCCGCCAGTTGCAGGTCTATCAGGCGATGGGCTGGGAGCCGCCGCGCTTCGCCCATATCCCGCTGATCCACGGCGCCGACGGCGCGAAGCTGTCGAAGCGCCACGGCGCGGTCAGCGTGCTGGAATTCCGCGAACAGGGCTTCCTGCCCGAGGCGCTGTGCAACTACCTGATGCGGCTCGGCTGGGCGCACGGCGATGCCGAGATCATCTCGCGCGAAGACGCCGTCCGGCTGTTCGACCTCGACGGCGTCGGGCGGGCGGCGGCACGGATGGACTATGCCAAGCTCACCCACCTCAACGGCGTCTGGCTGCGCGCCGCCGATGACGCGCGCCTGACCGACGACGTGCTGCACCGCCTTGCGCACCGGCCGGAACTGGCGCTCGGCACCACCGCGATGCACCGTATCCGCACGCTGATGCCGGCCCTGAAGGAGCGCGCCAAGACGCTGGTGGAACTGGCCGACTCGGCCGCCTTCCTCGCGCATCCGCTGCCGCTGAAGCCGGAGCCGAAGGCCGCCGCGCTGCTGACGCCGGACGCCAAGCTGATGCTGCGCGACCTCGCCCCGGCACTGGCCGCGACCGACTTCTCCGTCGCCGCGATCGACGCCGCCCTGCGCGCCTTCGCCGAGGCGAACGGGAAGAAACTCGGCCAGGTGGCGCAGCCGCTGCGCGCCGCGCTGACCGGCAGCACCACCAGCCCGCCGATCGACGCCACGGCGGCGGCGCTGGGGCGGGAGGAAGTGCTGAAGCGGATCGAGTCCGCCGCATCCTGATCGTGCGCCGGGCGCGGTTTACATTTCGCGCCGCGACCACATCATAGGCGCGGATCGGGACGGAACTGCGTCATGTCGGATCACAGGTCTGGAAGCATCAGCCGCGTCGCCCGTCGGATCGGATTGCGGGCGGGCGCGGTACTGGTGGCCGCCATGCTGGGCGGCTGCGCGGTGTCGCGCGGCGACCTTGGCGACAAGCTGCCGTCGTCCGTACTTGCCGGGATCAAGCCGGGCCAGACCACCATGGCGCAGGTCATCAAGCAACTCGGCGCGCCGGCCAGCGTGCAGCAGGTTGGCGATCAGACTGTATTTCACTACTACCATTACGCCCTCAAGCACGGCACGTTCCTGGTGTTCTCGCGCGTGAACATCGCCAGCGACGACGCCTATATCTTCTTCGATCGCGATGGCGTGGTGCGGCAGGCCTTCGCCGGCAATCGCACCGACGCGCTCAAGTTCCAGTTCTGGCCGTTCGGCAGTTGAGGCCATGCGCCGCCATCGCATCGGGCGGGCATGCCTGCTGGTCGCGCTGGCGCTTGCGGCTGCGGGATGCACGCCGATCTCCTGGACCCGCGTCACCATCAACCGGCCGCTGCACGCGCGCGACATCGCCTTCATCGCGCCGGGCCGCACGACCTGGCGGGACGTGACGGCGCGCCTTGGCATGCCGGGGGATCTGTCGCTGCTGCCCGACGGCTTCGTGGCGAGCTATTTCTATTATGACACCGCCGATTTCGGCGTCGATTTCGGCTGGCCGCTCGGCTTCGTCGGCCCGGTTGCGAAGCTGCCGCACCAGATGCAGGTGGGCGACACCGGCATCGGCACGGACATGCTGCAGATCGGCGTGGATCAGGACGGTCACGTCCGGTTCGCCGCCTTCGTGCAAGGCAAGCGCGCCGGACGGTTCAAGTCCTTGCCGACCGATAACTGACGCGGGCGGCGCCTACGCCTGCGGCGCCAGTTGCCCGCCCGGCGTCGAGCGGGAGATCGCCAGTTCGTCCTCGTTCATGTCGGCGGCGATATCGCCGAACAGCGGCGTGCTGAGATAGCGCTCGCCGGTATCCGGCAGCATGCACAGGATGGTCGCCCCCTTCGGCGCCGTGCGCGCCACCTCCAGCGCGCCGGCGAAAGTGCCGCCGCCGGAGATGCCGGTGAAGATGCCCTCCTTCTGCGCGAGGTCCCGGCTGCAGCGCATGGCATCCGCGCCGTTGATCGGGATCAGCCGGTCGATCACCTTCGTCTCGGCCACGTCGCCGACCAGCTTGGGGATGAAATCCGGGCTCCAGCCCTGCAGCGGGTGCGGCTTCCACGCGATGTTCGGCGCGGCGGGCGAGCCGTCGGGGTTGCGCGGCTGGTCGGACCCGCTCGCCAGCATCGGCGCCTCGGCCGGCTCGCAGACGATGATCTTCGTCTCCGGCCGCTGCTTCGCCAGCACCCGCGCCACGCCCTTCAGCGTGCCGCCGGTGCCGTAGCCGGTCACCCAGTAATCCAGCCGCTCGCCCGCGAAATCGGCCAGGATTTCCTGCGCCGTGGTGCGCTCGTGCATGTCCGGCCCGGCCTCGTTCTCGAACTGGCGGGTCAGGAACCAGCCATGCGCCGCCGCCAGTTCCTGCGCCTTGCGCACCATGCCCATGCCGCGCTCGGCCGCCGGCGTCAGCACCACGCGGGCGCCCAGGAAGCGCATCAGCTTGCGCCGCTCCACGCTGAACGTCTCCGCCATGGTGATCACCAGCGGATAGCCGCGCTGCGCGCAGACCATGGCGAGCCCGATGCCGGTGTTGCCGCTGGTCGCCTCCACCACCGTCTGGCCGGGCTTGAGGGCGCCGCTGCGCTCCGCCGCCTCGATCACGCCGAGCGCCAGCCGGTCCTTGACCGACCCGAGCGGGTTGAACGCCTCGCACTTGACGTACAGGTTCACGTCGGGCGGGGCGAGCCGGTTGATGCGCACCACCGGCGTGTTGCCGACCGTCTCCAGGATATTGGCGTATCTGCGGCCCATCGCCGGCTTCCTTTCCTGTGTTCCCGGGCGTCCGTCATACACGATGGAGCCGCCCTGTCGCCTGCCGCCCCGCGACGGCCGCGCGCGTCAGCCATTCACCACGTTGAAGCGGCGCAGCTCCGCCGGCGTCAGCGCGCGCGGCGTGTCGTTGGGGATGTTCGCGA
>JAJZVE010000548.1 GCA_021845835.1 Pseudomonadota bacterium
TGCACGGCGGCGCGTAGCAGGGCGCGCAGCTGCACCGCGAACAGCTCCGGCCGGTCGAGGCAGTAGCGCAGGCCGCGCCAGCCTAGGAACGGGTTGTCCTCTGCCGGAATGTCGATTCCCGGCACCGGCTTGTCGCCGCCGACATCAAGGGTGCGGATCGTGACATGCTGGCCCGGAAAGGCGGTGGCGAGGCGCTCATAGGCCACCACCTGCTCATCCTCGCCAAGCGGGCGGCGCGCCTCGATGAACAGCAGCTCGGTGCGAAACAGCCCGATCCCCATGGCACCTTCCTGCCGCGCCACCCCGATTTCGCCGACCGAGCCGAGATTGGCGGCGATCACGATCGCCTCGCCCGCGCGGGTGCGCGGTGCGACGTCGCGGAACGCGGCAAGAGCATCCCTCGCGGCACTTTCCCCGCGCACCCGCGCCTGCAGCGCCGAGAGCGTCGCCGCGTCTGGGTCGATCACCACGTCCCCGCTGCTGCCATCCAGTCCGATCATCGTGCCATCCGCCACCTGTTCCAGCCGGGCGATGCCGAATACGGCGGGAATCCCCCGGGTGCGGGCGATGATCGCGGCATGGGCGGTGGCGGCACCGCGCGTGCAGACGATGCCGCCGATCCGCGCGCCGGGCGCGCGCGCGAGGTCCCAGGCGGTCAGCTCGTCGGCGATGATGACGGCGCCTTCCGCGATCGTCGCGATCGAGGGGTCCTGCCGGCCGAGACAGGCAAGGGCGATGGCGCGCGAGACGCTCAGCACATCCTCGGCGCGGGCCTGCATATAGGCGTCGCTGAGTCCAGCGAAGGTCGCGGCAATCTCGCCGCCGGCATCCAGCACGGCGGTCACCGCGTCCATCCCCTCTGCGATTCGCAGGCGGATGGCGGCATCGAGATCGGCGTCGCGGACGATTTCCACCAGCGCGTCGGCAATCCCGCCGATCGGCGCATCGCCGCTCTCCGGTGCGAGGGCGGCGCACTGCCCGAGTGCCGCCGCGGCGCGCGCCGCCGCCGCTTCATACCGCGCCGCCTCAGCGGGTCGTGCAGCTTCCGGCACATGGTGATGCGGCGGCTCTAGCGTCTCGGGAAAATACCGGAAGGCCGGGCCGAGCGCCACGCCGGGGCTGGCGCCGATGCCGCGCCGCGCCGCCGGCGCCAGCGGGGAGGCCGTCGTGCCCGCAGCGCCGGGCGATGCCGAGGGAGCGAGCGGCGATAAAGTGCCCTCGTCCTCGGTTTCGAGGAAGCGCGTCAGCTCGTCGAGCGCCGCCGCGGCGTCGGCGCCCTCGGCGTGCAGCACGATCTCGGCGTTTTCCTTCACCGCGAGCAGCATCAGCTTCACTGCATTCTTGGCGCTCGCGCTCTTGCCGCCATGATCGAGCCAGAGCTCCGCCGCATAGCCCCGCGCCCGCTTGACGAGCTGCGCCGCCGGCCGCGCATGCAGCCCGTCGCGGATGCGGACGATGACGCGACGTTCGAGGGTCAGATGGTCGTCGCTCAACATGCAACCTCCGCGCGGTCCGTTTGGCTCGGCAGCCGCACCTGCGCGGCGCGCAGGGTCTCGGCTAGGATGTCGGCAACCGCGCCGGTCGCCTCAATCTGCGGCATGTGGCCGCAGTCATCAAGCAGGTGTAGGGCGAAGCGCCCCGGCGCCGCGAGTGCGTGCCGCCAGGGAATGATCCGGTCCTGCCGCCCCCAGACGATCCGCGCCGGGGCGGCGATGGCGCTTCCCTGCCAGCCCAACCGGGCCGATTGCGTGCCGTCGGGAAAGCACGCCGCCGCAAGGCGCCGACGGAAGTCGCCGCGCTCCGGCCCGGCGCCGCCCTCCAGGGTCGCGCGCAGCAGCGCGACATCGGCGCGGGCGGGGGCCGCGAACAGACGCTCCATCCAGGGACGCAGGCTGTCCGGCGCGCGGGCGCGCAGAATCCCGTCGAGTGCTGCGGCGTCGATCTCGGCGCCTAGGCCGGCCGGGGCGAGCAGCACCAGCGAGGCCGCGTCGATCCGCCCATCGAGGGCGATCCGCGCGGCCAGCGCGCCGCCAAGCGAATGGCCGACCAGATGCGCCGCGCCGATGCCCTCGGCCCGCAGCGCGGCAATCGCGGCCTCGGCAAGCGCCTCGAAGGATGCCTCCCCGCTGTCGGGTGCCGCGCCATGGCCGGGCAGGTCGAAGGCCAGCAGCGGCGGACAGGCCGCGCCGGCGCGCTGGGCGAGGGCCGCGATCAGCCCGTTCCACGCCAGCGCCTCGGAGGCGAAACCGTGCAGGAACACCACCGGCGTGCAGTCGCGACCGCCAGCCCGCCGCACCGGCAGCCCGCCAACGCGCGGTGAAGCGGCCGGTCGCGCCGCGTCCCACGCGGCACCGCGCGTGTAGCGGACAACATCGAGCCGGGTGATCCGCCCGCGCGGCCCAGAGCCGGCGATGGCGGCGAGGTCCATCCCCTCGTTGCGGGCGAGCCGCCGCGCCAGCGGCGTTGCCCGCAGCAGCGCCGAATCATCTGCCGCAACGGGTGCCGATATTGGCGTTGATACGGGCGCGGCCGGCTCAACCAGTGCCGGCGCCGAGATCGGCACGGCGCTTGCGGCTGGTGCTGTCTCGGGTGCCGCCTCGCCGGGAGCGAGCAGATAGCCGACCACGCTACCCACCGCGATCTCTCCGCCCTCCGGCCCGGCGGACACGTGCATGATCCCGCCGGCGGTTGCCTCGATTTCCATCGCCGCCTTGCTGGTCTCAATCTCGAACAGCGGCGCGCCCGGCGTCACCGCCTCGCCCTCCTGCACGAGCCAGCGGGCGATCCGCCCGGCCTGCATGTCCATGTCGACGCGCGGCAGGATGATCTCGACGGCCATGGCTATTCTCCGTGCTCGATCAGCCGGGCGGCGGCGGCCTCGATGTCCTCAACCTGCGGCACCGCGGCACGCTCGAGGCCGGGCGCGTAGGGGATCGGGCAATCGGCGCCGCCAAGCCGGCGGATCGGCGCGTCCAGCCGGTCGAATGCCGCGCTCTCGGCGATGGCGGCGCTGATCTCGGCGCCGATCCCCAGCATCTTCACCGATTCATGAACGCAGAGCAGCCGCGTTGTCCGAGTCACGCTGTCGATCAGTGTCGCGGTGTCGAGCGGGCGGAGCGAGCGCAAGTCGATCACCTCGGCGTCATGCCCCCGCCCGGCGAGTCGTTCTGCCGCCTCCAGCGCGCGATGCACCATCAGCCCGGTCGCGACGATTGTCAGATCCCGCCCGGGCCGGCGGATCACCGCCTTGCCGATCGGCACGCGATAAGCCTCGGCCGGGACCGCGCCGGTCATCTTGTAGAGCAGCTTGTGCTCGAAGATCACCACCGGATCGGGATCGTCGATCGCGGCGAGCAGCAGCCCCTTCGCGTCGTGCGGGGTGGCCGGCTGCACCACTTTCAGCCCCGGCACATGCGCGAACCAGGCTTCGAGGCTCTGGCTGTGCTGCGCGGCGGCGCCGGTGCCTGCGCCGGCCGGCATGCGGATAGCCAGCGGAACCGAGGCATTGCCGCCGAGCATGTAGCGCAGCTTGGCAGCTTGGTTGACGATCTGCTCCATGGCCAGCGTGGCGAAATCAGAGAACTGGAATTCCAGCACCGGCCGGCTGCCGGCCAAGGCCGCGCCCACGGCGACGCCGGCGGCACCGAGCTCGGCGATCGGCGTGTCGATCACCCGGTCCTCGCCAAAGAGATGCACGAGATCCCGCGTCACCTGGAATGCCCCGCCATACACGCCGATATCCTCGCCGAGCAGGAACACGCGTGGATCGGCCTCCAGCGCGCTGCGCAGCGCCTCGTAGATCGCGTCGGCATAGCTAATCTCGCGGCGCGTCGCCGCCTCCGGCGCCGCATCGCGGCTGACGATGGCGTTCATGCCGCGATTCCCCCGGCATAGACATCGCGCGTCACCTCGCGCGGGTCCGGCGCCGGGCTGCCCTCGGCGAAGGCAATCGCGGCGGCGATCTCCGCCTCGACGCCCTCGCGCAACGCGGCGATGCCGGCCGCATCAAGCACGCCGGCTTCGAGCATCGCCCGCTCAAGCCGCTGGATCGGATCGAGCCCACGCCAGTGCTCGATCTCTTCCTTGGTGCGGTAGCGGTTGCGGTCGCTACGCGAATGACCGCGCAGGCGATAGGTTTCCGATTCGATCAGGCTGGGCCCGTGACCGGCCCGCGCGCGGGCGATCGCCGCTCCTGCCGCGCGGTGAACCGCGAACAGG
>JAJZVE010000549.1 GCA_021845835.1 Pseudomonadota bacterium
GATTACCTAATTGTTAATTACCCTATCCTGCATTCACGCTCAGGGGCGGCCAGATGAAATTCTGGTAATGCGAAGGGATGCAGGACAGGGTTGCGCGCCGAGTTTCTGTATGGCGATCGGGGTTGCCGCGATCATGCCAAATCTCTGCCAATCGCCTGCTGCCCCCCGACACACATACCTCTTCCGTGTTTGCGTTCGTGCAGAGCGAATCGAATGAGCCGCTTTGCCTTTCGGCCTCGGTATCGCGTTCACAGGCAAAAACAGATTCTTAACATACGGAAAAATCACAAAACTTCGTGCCTGTGTGAATCCCGTAGCCCCCTTGGCCTTTCGCCGTCACGCCTTAGACTAGCATTCGACCATCCGCACGAGACCGGGAGAGAGATCGCCCATGACGAAGTTCGGCCTTGCCCAGCCCGTCCGCCGCGTCGAGGACCCGCGCCTGCTGAAGGGCAACGGGTCCTATACCGACGACATCACGCTGCCGGGAACGGCGTACGGCGTGGTGCTGCGCAGTCCGCACGCCGCCGCCACCATCACCGCGATCGACACGGCCGTCGCCCGCGCGCTGCCGGGCGTGCTCGCGGTCTATACTGGCACCGACCTCGCCGCTGACGGCATCGGCGGCCTGCCCTGCGCGGTGCCGTTGAAGAACCGCGACGGCTCGGCGATGGCGATGCCGCCGCATCCGGTGCTGGCCGACGGAGCAGTGCGGCATGTCGGCGACCCGGTCGCCTTCATCGTCGCCGAGAATACCAAGGTCGCGCGCGACGCCGCCGAGGCGGTGACGGTCGAATACGACCTGCTGCCCGCGATCACCGACCTGGCGCATGCGACCGACGCGGGTGCGCCGCAGGTCTGGGAGACTGCGAAGCACAACGTCGCGTTCGACTGGCAGATCGGCGACCAGGCCAGGACCGACGCGCTGTTCGATCAGGCGGCGCACGTCACCCGCCTGACGGTGGTGAACAACCGCATCGTCGTCGCCTCGATGGAGGCGCGTGCGGCGCTGGCCGACTACGACGCCGCGACGCAACGCTTCACGCTGCGCACCAACACGCAGGGCGGCTGGCTGCTGAAAGACCTGCTGTCGGCCGCCGTGTTCAAGATGCCGGCGGAGCAGTTCCGCATCATCACGCCCGATGTCGGCGGCGGCTTCGGCATGAAGATCTTCCTCTACGCCGAGCATGTGCTGACCTGCTACGCCGCGCGCAAGCTCGGCCGGCCGGTGAAATGGGCGTCTGAGCGGTCGGAGGCGTTCCTGGCCGACACGCATGGCCGCGACAACATCACGCTCGGCGAACTCGCCGCCGACAAGGATGGCCGATTCCTGGCGCTGCGCACGCGCAACCTTGCCAACATGGGCGCCTATCTCTCCACGTTCGCGCCCTATATCCCGACCGTGGCAGGCACCGGCGTGCTGGCCAGCGTCTATGGGTTCCAGGCGGTCTATGCGAACGTCATCGGCGTGTTCACCAACACCGTGCCGGTCGATGCCTATCGCGGCGCCGGACGGCCGGAAGCCAATTACCTGGTGGAGCGACTGATCGACGCGGTTGCGCGCGAGATGAAGATCGACCGCGTGGAACTGCGCCGGCGCAACATGGTCGGCCCGGCGGCGATGCCGTACACGACGCCGGTGGGCAAGCTCTACGACAGCGGCGATTTCCGCATCGTGCTCGACGCGGCGCTGAAGAGCGCCGACTGGGCCGGGTTCCCGGCACGCCGGGCGGAGGCGGCAAAGCGCGGCAAGCGGCGCGGCATCGGCCTCGCCTACTACCTGGAGGCGACCGGCGGCGCGCCGACCGAGCGGGCGGAAATCCGCTTCGCCGACGACGGGTTCGTCGATGTCTATGTCGGCACGCAATCCACCGGCCAGGGGCACGAGACGGCCTATGTGCAACTGACCGCCGACCGGCTCGGCGTGCCGGGCGAGAAGGTCCGCGTGCTGCAGGGCGACACCGACACGATCCCGACCGGCGGCGGCACCGGCGGCGCGCGCAGCCTCTATTCGGAAGGCCAGGCGATCCTGCTGACCGCCGCCACCGTGATCGAGAAGGGCAGGAAGGCGGCGTCCGAGGCGCTGGAAGCGGCGCCGGCCGACATCGTGTTCGAGGATGGGCGCTTCGCCATCGTCGGCACCGACCGCGGCGTGGACATCCTGACGCTGGCCGCGACGCAGCGGGCGCGGGCGGCCAAGGGCGAGGACGTGACCACGCTGGATGCCGCCGAGGTGGCCGAGATCAAGGCCCACACCTTCCCGAACGGCTGCCACATCGCCGAAGTCGAGATCGACCCCGACACCGGCGTGACCCGCGTGGTGCGCTATTGTGTGACCGACGACGTGGGCCGCGCGGTCAATCCGCTGATCGTGCGCGGCCAGGTGCACGGCGGCGTCGCCCAGGGCTTCGGCCAGGCGTTGCTGGAGCGCACGGCCTATGATCCTGAATCCGGCCAGCTGCTTTCCGGCAGCTTCATGGACTATGCGCTGCCGCGGGCGGACGACCTGCCGGACATCCGGGTCGATCTGATCGAGGTGCCGTGCACGTCCAACCCGCTCGGCGTGAAGGGCGCGGGCGAGGCGGGCGCGGTCGGCAGCCCGCCGGCTTTCATCAACGCGGTGGTGGATGCACTGAGCAGCGACGGCGTGACACAGATCGACATGCCGGCCACGCCCGAAGTCGTGTGGCGGGCGCTGTCCGGCAAGGCGGCCTGATCCCCTCGCCCCCTCTCCCGCAAGCTTGCGGGAGAGGGTTCTGTGTCCGCCGTCCTGAGCAACCCGTTACGCCATGCCGCGTTCACCGCGCGCACTGGCAAGCGGGGAGCACGAGGATGGCAAACACGAGCGACCGGGTCAGCGACAGCACGGCGGATGCCCACGAGCAGATCCGGCAGTTGCGCGACCAGGTGGACAGACTGCTGCGCGAGCGTGTCACCCCGGCGGTGTCGGGCGCGGCGGAGCGTGCGCAGGACATGGCGCGGCAGGCACGCGAGATCGCCGAGGACCAGCGGGAGGCGTTGTCCAGCCGCGTGCGTGAGATGCCGATCGCCTCGGTGCTGATCGCCGCGGCAGCGGGTTACCTCATCGGTCGGTTGTCGCGCTAGCGGATGCGCAGCCTCCGGCTGGCCAGGGTCGCGGCGCAGGCGGAGCTGCTGCGCCTGCGACGGCTTGCGCGCCGGCAGGCGGTGCGGGCGGTGTGCGGCGCGATCGCGCTGGTGTTCCTGCTCGCCTGCCTCACGGCGCTGCATGTCGCCGGCTACCTCGCGTTGCTGCGGGCCGGGATCGCGCCGCTCTGGGCGGTGCTGATCGTTGCGGGCTTCGATCTGGCGGTCGGCCTTGTCCTGCTTGGCCTGGCGGCGCGCGACGTACCGGACCGGATCGAGCGGGAAGCGCTGCAGGTGCGGCAGGCGGCGCAGCAGCAGTTGGCGGAGGCGGCGGCGATGACCGCGCTGATCGGCCCGCTGCTGCGTTCGCTGGGGGCGAAGAAGATCTATGGGCTGACGCTGGCGGCGCTGACGGCGCGCTATCTCGGCGGGCTGCGGCGCTGATGGCTCGCCGGGCGCGGCGGCCTGCGGTATAGCGGTACGGCTCAGCAAGGAACGTCCCGCCGCATGACCGACGACGCCGTGATCGCGACCAGGGTGGGCCGCATCGGCCGCCTGCTGCTCAACCGTCCGAAGGCGCTGAACGCGCTCGACCTGCCCATGATCCGGGCTCTGTGCGCCGCACTCGCCGGCTGGCGCGACGACCCGGCCGTGCATGCCGTGGTGATCGACAGCGCCTCCGACCGCGCCTTCTGCGCCGGCGGCGATATCCGCGCCGTCCGCGCCCACGCGCTCGCCGGCGAGGCCGACGAGGTGGAGCGGTTCTTCGCCGAGGAATACGCGCTCAACGCCATGATCGCGGCGTTCCCGAAGCCTTACATCGCGCTGATCGACGGCATCTGCATGGGCGGCGGCATCGGGGTTTCGGTGCATGGCCAGGTCCGGGTGGCGACCGAGCACGCCGTGTTCGCCATGCCGGAAACCGCGATCGGCTTCTTCCCCGATATCGGCGCGACCTATGTGCTGCCGCGGCTGCCGGGCGCGCTCGGCCTCTATCTCGGCCTGACCGGGGAGCGCATGGCAGGCGCGGATGCCGTGCATGCCGGCCTGGCGACGCATTTCGTGCCGCGCGAGCGCCTGCCGGCGCTGCGGGCGGCGCT
>JAJZVE010000550.1 GCA_021845835.1 Pseudomonadota bacterium
ATCCATTATCGTGAGTAACTATGCCAGGAAGCAGGGCGCCAATCAAGGAGATCGAACGATGGCCCGAGGAATCACCGAAAGCGACGTGTTCACCGCCTGTGACGCACTGCTGCTCGCGGGCGAGCGGCCGACCATCGAGCGTGTGCGCCAGAAGATAGGTCGCGGCTCGCCCAACACGGTCAGCCCGATGCTCGACATTTGGTTCAAGGGGCTGGGGCGGCGGCTGCAGGATCCGGGCGCGTTCGCACCACCTCCGGACGTCCCCGAGCCCGTTTTGCAGGCGGCGCAGCACTTCTGGGACGTGGCGCAAGCCTCGGCTCGAGCCGACGTCGAGCAGCAGGTGTCCGAGCGGCTGGCGCCCATGCAGACGGAAGTCGATCGCGCGCAGCAGGCGGAAAACCTAGCGCATGCGGAACGAGACGCCGAAGCGGCTTGCATCCAAGGCTTACGTCAGGAACTGGCCGATGCAGGGAGGCAGATCGAAGCGGTACGTGTGGCCCATGCAGCCAGCGCGACCCGGGAGCAGGCTGCTCGCGATCAGGTGGCAGCGCTGAACATCCGCCTAGCCGCCGTCGAGGCGCAACTGCGTGAGACCGAGGAGCGTTCGCGCCGTGAGGCCGAAGCAGCCCAAGAGCGCGCAACCGGCGCCGAGCGACGCGCTGCGATGGAGATCGAGAACGAGCGCGCCACCCGCGGCCGCGCCGACAAGCGCGCCGATGCCCTGGAAAAGCGCGTGGAGGCGCTGCAGGCCGCCTCAGCTAGTCAGCTCGAGGAACTGGTGGCGGCGAAGACGTCGCTCGAACATGAACGGCGCGAGGTCGAGCGTCTTCGCGCGAGCACCAACGAGGCTGTCCGGCAGCGTGAAGTGATCGACGCCGCCTTGACCGAAGCCAGAGTGGTCATCGAGCGGGCGGAAACCGAGGCGAGGGCCGCTCAGGCGGCCATGGAGCAGCTGCTGCCACTGATCTCAGGCGCCAAGCCGAAGCGCTCCCCCCGCGCGGGGAAGAAGCACGCCGCGTAAGGCCGGCTATGCGACGGTGTGCACCGGCCCATATGGCTTCACCGGTGAGGCAGCCTGGTGATAGCCGTGAGCGGCAATGCCATCAAACTCATCCTCGCTGACTCTCCGCAACGTCGTCGGGAACCGCGCCGGCTGCGCGCCGTTGACGAGCTGCTCGGGGTTCGCCGGCATGCCGATGTACACGTACGCGCCACGCCGCTCTCCCACCATGTCACCTTGGGCGAGGTAGCTCATGAAGGTGCGCACTCGCAGGGCGCGCGCCTGATCCGACATGATGTCAGCCACGCGCGTCAGTCGGAAGACGCTCAACGCCCAAAAGCCGAACCCGACCGTCAGGGGCGCGCCGGCGTCGGACACGAGAATGAAGCAGTCCGACTGCTTCGACACGCCGTTGCCCGCATCGAAAAATGGCTCGAGGCCGAGGTTGTCGTAGATGCCGCCGTCGTACAGGTGAAGCCGATGGAACTCGGGTTGCACGACCACCGCGCTGGACTCCGGGGCACCCCATGTCGGTCGCTTCTTCCACACGAACCGGGTCGCGTCGACGACGAGTGGGCCGATGAAGCCCGGGAACGCCGCAGACACGGCAATCGCCGACGCCAGGGGAAAATTGCCTGGCTCGGCGTACCCCAGGGAATAGTCCCCGAGGGAATCTCGCTTGAATCGGAAACGCTTTCCATTCTCAGCGGTCGTGGCGTTGATGGACCACTCTGGAACAGCAGCGAGGTCGGCCATTCTGGCAGTCACGTGCCATTCGCGGCGAAGCACGCTTGCCAGCACGTTGGCGCGCGACATCACAAATCGCCAGTTGGACGGCCGCAGCAACTCGCACACGGCGCCCAAGACGAGGCTGCGCGAGCAAAGCTTTAGACGAAGGCTCGGATAGACCCGCTCCAGGAAGGCCTTGGACGTCGGCCATTGCAGGCCGCATTCCTGGAAGACCAGTCCGATGAGCAGACTTCCGCCCGAGACCGTCGACACCCGCTCGACGTGCTCGAGCTCACCGCAGTCGGCTAGGTGTTTCAGCACACCCAGGTGAAAGATCATGGCCCGGATGCCGCCGCCAGACAGGACGAGCGAAATCTTGGATGCGGGAGCCTCTGAAGTCACGTGATGGCGACGCGGAATGGAAATGAGAATCGTAGCGGACGGGCTGGTCGCGGTGACATGGATCGAGTGCCGACCATAACGCCGGCGCTAGCGGGCCTCGATCTTGATGACCGAGAGTTGGCCCTTGCGGCCGACGATGAGTTGCAGTGCCGGCAGTCCTTCTTCGGCCATCCCGAGCGCCAGTTCCGACCCTTGAAGAAAGTCGTCGACGCTGGGCGCCGCGGAGTGGCTGGGAGGGTGGCTGTGCCACTCGCCTATATATCTGACGATCTCCGCGGTACGCCGACTGACTTCGACCACCGACGCTAGCGTGCCCTCGACGCCACGGTCGAAGCCTGTGCGACTTGCGCAGCTATCGGCGGGCGCCGGAAGGGCATCGACGACGACCAACCATCCGAGTCGCAGATCGAAGTACCCGAGTAGCACGCCACCCGTTTCGTTCGGCAGATTCGCGTTGCGCATCTCGGTTAGCTTCTCATGCAGCCCGTCGTCGATGAACACAGTGAGGTCATCCATCGCGAACGCACGTTCAGCCCGTGCCGCGACATCATGGGCAGCGATGGCGCCTGACTCCCGATCGCGAATCCAGATCCGAACTGAGGCGGCATCTTGCAGGTAAGCCAGGCGCACCTGTTCTGCGAGGCCGGCCGCATGGAGCGCGATCGCGGAATAGGACTGGATCATGGAGATGTCGCGGCATCCAGCGCCGCTCCAAAATCGCGGCTGCGTGGTGTTCAGATGGTCGGCGCCCCAAGGCTCGTTGATCAGCGCTCGATAGTACTGGGCCTCGAGCGTCCGGAGACGCACCGAGCGGTCGCGCGACTCGATCATGAGGACGCTGGCGTTGGCCGATGGCGTCAGAAAGGTCGACACGTGTCGTGCGAAACGGTCCTGGGTACTGGCGTAGCGTGGGTACTCGAGCGCTGCACTCGCATCCACGATCAACTCGCCAGCAATCAGAGCCGCCGCCACGCTTAGGTTCTCGGGATCGCATGCGTCGGCAACGATTGCCTCAACCTTCCCGGCGCCCTGCATGACGGCCTGGTGATGTTGAGCCGCGACCTCGGCCTTGAACTTGCCGATGTCGGCGGCGAGGGCTGGGTGGCGAACGAGGTTGTGCGGGCGAATGTGATCGGCGTCGATCGTGGACCATTGACCCCAGCCGCTGCGAGTCCACAGGTCGAGCATCGTCGCACCCAAGGAACCCGCTCCGACGACAATGCACGCAGGCCCAGCATCCGAAAGACCGGATTGATACCGCGCGGCCGCAGGCCCAATCGCGGACAAGACCTCACCCGGTCCGATCACGAGTTCGCGCCAGGCAGACGTGCTGTTTGCCAGGAAGTTGCCCGTTGGAGCTGGCCAGACCTTGCCGTCCATTTCGTTCAGCGCGCCGGTCGCCAGGCCGAGCTGAAGCAGGCCGCCGTTCAGAAGGTAGGCGCGTCGAAAGTAGCGCTCGGCCGCGCCGCCGTCTACGCGCGCGATCGGTACAGTCATCAGGATCACCGTGAAGGGCGCGTCCTGCGACAACCGCGCACCGCCAGCGCCGACCGACTTCAAGATCTCCGACGTCAGCAGCGGCAGCAGTGCGTCGCTGCCGCGGGATCGGAACAGATCGTCAAGCGCGCCCAGCGACGGCGGGTCGTGTCGAATGTTCGCGTGCTTGATCGAAGGAAGTTCAACCAGGATGGGCGCCACGCCGGGGGCCTGAAGCGCCTGCTCGCGGGGCCATACGCGCAACGTGTACGTTGCTCCGCCGCCGGCGCGCTCGCACGAACGCACTACGACCAGGCCGTAATCTGCGAGGCCGCCCTTGACCAGTTCCTCGAAGTTCCATGGAAGAACCAGTTCGTCGCGCGAAGAGAAGAAGAGCGCTTCGACCGGTTGATCTGCCGCGTGCAGCGTGCCTCGCGCGGTGCCCGCCAGCCAGAACTGGATTTTTCGCAAGAAGCCTTCGGGTGTCCAGGTTCGAAGAGCCGACGCTGCCGTCTCGTAGTAGAGGCAAAGACTAGGCGGCGATCCCGGTTGCGTTGCATTCTGATGGATGACCACCGGAAAAGCGCGTCGAGATCGG
>JAJZVE010000551.1 GCA_021845835.1 Pseudomonadota bacterium
TGGCTTTGCCATCATCCGCAAGCCCTCGGAGCTGCCTTCGCGGCTGCCGCTGCTTTATGGCCAGCTGACAAACTGAGCGGCTGGCGGGGCAGAAGCTAATGGTCCCGGCCGCCCTCCTGGGCAAAAATGGCCTGCACGAAGGCCGCAGGCACGCCGCCTTCCCCCGCGGCCTGGGCTACGATGCGCCCCTGCGCATCCAGCAAGGTGATCACCACATTGTGCTCGAAGCCGCCTCCCGGCAAGGGCCGCCAGGCGATCCCGAGAACGCCGCCCAACCCCCGGTAGTCGCCGCGCTGGGGACGGGTCAGTTCGAACTCGGGGGCGCGGAGGTGATGCTCGGCCGCCGCCATGCGCAGCATGGGTACGGTGTCGTGAGCCGGATCGAAGCTGACCAGCAGCACGGGGATCGGCCGCCCCCCGGCCTGCACCACCTTTGCCTCGATATGCTTGAACGTTTCGATCTCTATCGGACAGGCCATTTTGCACGAGCCGTAGAACATCCCGATCAGGCGCGGCTGGCCGGCCAAGGATGCAAAATCGAAGGACCGGCCGCGCTGATCGACCAACTGCAGCGGCGGAATGCGGTAGATCGAACGTGCGGGCAGCGCCGGCGGCGAGGCCAAAACGCTCCCGGACGACAGGGCCAGGAGTAAGGCGCCGCATGCAAGCAGATGGGATTTCACGATTAAGCTCCTCAATCACGAACACAACGAAACCCGACGCGCGGCGCGTCGCCGGACGGCTGCAGCGCCGCCAGGGCGGCAACGCGCATGATCAACGCGTATTGCGTGCGGTCATGGAAGGCCAGCGCCGAGCCGCCGCACAGCGCGAGGCTGGCGCCGGTGCCGGGATTGCGGGCATCGGCGCTGGGAAACATGGCGGCATAGTCCTCCGTCCACTCCCACAGCAGGCGATTGAGATCGCTGACGCCATAGACGTTCGGCGCGTTGCACCCGACCATGCCCGGCGGCTGTCCCGTGCTCGCCATGACGGCAGCCAGGATGGCGGCATTGCGCGCCGGCTCGGCGCGGGCGTCGCGCCGCGAGGTGTCCGCGGCGGCCGCGTACTCCCATTGGTACCAGGTGGGCAGCGTCGCGCCCTCGCTGGCGCAGTAGGCCCGCGCCGCAAACCAGCTGACCTCGGTGACCGGCGCGTCGGGCGGTGCCTGCGGCCCCAGGCGCAGCGCGCCGGCCCAGGACGCCAGATAGTGCGGGCCGGCGAACAGCGCAAATACCCGCCCGCGCCGCCACTCGGGATGCGAACGGACAAAGGCGAGAAATTCTGCGTTGGTCACCGGCTCGGCCCGCATCCAGAAAGGCCGCAACAGCACGGTGGCCGCACGCCCATCGGGCGCGGCCAAGGCGCTCGCGAACCGGCCTCCCGGCATGTGGACGTAGCGCGGCCCGCCGTGCGCCGGCCAGCCCCATAAAGTCAGCATCGCAGCCAGGACACCCAAGCCTAGCCGCCTGCTTCGGGGAAAACGGGTCTGCGCCGGGGCGGGCATGGCGTGCGGGGAATGTTTCCGGCAGGATTGGACTGCCATCGAAAAAGGCGCTATCGCGGTCAGACGCGAAGCTGCGCGCAGCGAGGTCGTATACCGCGCGAGCACGGCGGCAAAGTAGAGCGGCGAGTGTCGATGCTTTTCCGTAACGAATTTCCGATACCGGGCGATCGGGTAGGGCGAGGGGTTACCCCCTTGGCCCTCCCACACCACCGTACGTGCGGGTCCGCATACGGCGGTTCATGGAACACGCTGGAGGCGCCGCTGGGTAGCGAGCAGCGAGACCAGCCCCAGGTTGGTGAAGTACGCAATGGGAAGGGCCTGTTGCAGGTGGGAGGCCCCGGCATTCCACCAGGGACCCCGGCCGTTGACGGACGACTTCCATGCCCGCTCGGCGTCGAGCCCGAGCGCGATCAGCCGTTGGCGACGCGTGTTCGGACGCTTCCACTGGCGCCAAAGCAGGCAGCGCAGCCGCCGCCGCAGCCATTGATCGAGCCCTTCCAGGACGCTCACTCCTGGCGCGTGCCGGAAGTAGGCGATCCACCCGCGCAGAAGCGGGTTGAGGTCCTCGATGGTCTGCGGCAACGACTGTCCGCGCCCCGTGCGCATCAGCGCGCGCACCCGTTCCTTCAGCCGGGCCACGCTTTGCGGAGCGATCCGCAGTTGCGTCTGCCGGCGCGTCGTGACGGTGTAGCCGAGGAACTTCCGCTTCCACGGTCGTTCCACCGCGCTCTTGGCTGCGTTCACGCGCAGTTTCAAGGCGTTCTCGAGAAACGCCCTGACGCTGGCCATGACGCGCTCGCCCGCCGCTTGGCTTCGGACGTAGATGTTGCAGTCGTCGGCATAGCGGCAGAAAGCCAAGCCGCGGCCCTCCAGTTCCCGGTCCAGGTCGGTGAGCAGGATGTTAGAGAGCAGCGGCGAGAGCGGTCCGCCTTGCGGCGTTCCTTCCGTGCGCGGCTCGGTCAACCCTTGGCTCATCATCCCGGCTTCCAGGAACCTTCGGATCAGCTTGAGCACCCGCCGGTCCCGGACCTGCCTCGCTACCCGTGCCATGAGCAGATCGTGGTTGACCCGGTCGAAGAAGCGCTCCAGATCGATGTCCACCACCCATTTGCGACCCTCGCGCATGTAGGAACAGGCCGCTTGCACGGCCTGCCCGGCATCGCGTCCGGGCCGAAATCCATAGCTCGAGTCCGAGAACGTCGGCTCGAAGATCGGCTGCAGTACCTGATGCAGTGCCTGCTGGATCAGCCGGTCCACCACCGTCGGCACCCCGAGCGTGCGTACCCCGCCTTGCAGCTTGGGGATGTCCACCCGGCGCACCGGCTGCGGCATGTACTGGCCGGCCAGCAGCACTTCCTTCACCCGCGGCCAATGCGCCTTGAGCCAGTCGCCCAGTTCCGCCACCGTCAGGTCATCTACCCCTGCCGAGCCTCGGTTCCGAATGACCCGCTTGTACGCAAGCCGCATGTTGCTGCTCTCTACCACCCGCTCCATGAGCAGGTCACTCTCCGATTTCGTTTGCCCGTCCGTCGCCGCGCACGCCTGGACCCCCAGGGCTGCCATCGGCGGATTCCGTCCGCTTCCTGCTTGCCGGGTTCCCTCCTGCGGGATTGCTGTCTTGCGGTCGTGCATCGAGATTCGTACGTCCTACTCTCGGCTTCCATGTTCGGGCCTTCGGCCTCGCGACCTACTATGCCCTCTGCTGACTTCTGGCAGGGCATCCCGGCGCCTTTCGACGCCGGTAGCCATCGGCACCCCGTCAGATCTCCCCGGGTATTGCGCACCCACCGTCACGCTTATGCCTGTCGGATCTACGCCACAGCGCTCCGTGCAAGTACCGGGCTTTGCAGAATGTGGCCTGCTCACCCCGCTGCGTCGCCTCATATCCGCTTCCTGTTCGTCAGGCCAGCGCTTTGCCATCCAGCTTCCTCCAGACCCGCAGTCGCCCACGGAACCCTTGCCTTCGGCTAACACTTCCCCTTGCCGGGTGTGTAGAGGACTTGCACCTCCAAGTAAGTGCGCCCTGCCGGGCGCACCGCAAAAATGGCGCGAGCGCCTGGCCCGCGCGCCCGATCCCGCGCTGGCCGAAAAGCTCGGGGTCACGCAGAGCGATCCCAAGGCGCAGCAAAGCCTTAATGTTTTCGGTAGCCTGCTGGAAGCCATCCACAGCGAAAAATCCCTGGTGGCCGGCGCGCGCCCCTATCTCGATCGCCTGGAAGGGCCGCTGCTGCGGGTGGCGATGACCGATCCGCGTTACCTCAATTCGCCCGGACATGCTGCCCACCGCGTAGTCAACGCGCTCGACCGCCTCACGCTGGTGGCAAGCGACGACGGCCGCATCACCGACGAGCAACTGCTCAAGATCATCAACCGCTGGACCCAGCGCATCGAAGCCGAGTCCGCCAAAAACCCGGCAGTCTTCGAAGAGGCGCGCGTACAGTTGGAAAAGGTGCTCAAGCCGCTGCTCAAAGCGCGCAGCCTGCGCATCACCCGTTTGTTGGAAGTCTGCGAAGCGCGCCAGCATATGGAAAAAATCCGCCGCGGCGTGGAACGGCGACTCTTCGAGCGCCTGGATGCAGACCCCGTTCCGAAACTCGTCCTGGACCTGCTCGACGGCGGCTGGCAGGCTTACCTGTTGCGTCTGACCCTGCGTCAAGGCGAAGGCGCGGAGGAAACCCTGCGCGCCTGGGAAGTGTTCGAC
>JAJZVE010000552.1 GCA_021845835.1 Pseudomonadota bacterium
CTTCGGCGTAGGCTTCCTCGATTATTGCCGGGTCCAGCGACGGATTCATCTCCAGCGTCGCGCCCTTCCAAACCAGAACGCGGGCGTCATCGCGGCCGTAGTGGCGCCGGTAGGTCTGCCAAAGTGCGCCGGCCTTTCGGTATGGCGACGAAGCATTCAGCAGGATCGACGTGGGAATGCTGGACAGGCCGGGGCGCAGCGCGCGGAAAATCTCCACGTCAGGATTGGCCGAGTTGTCATCGCGCCAGAATGCGGTTTCATCGGCCAGCACCGCAGCGAAGGTATAGCCGCGTGTCACCCGAAAGCTGGCGGTATGAATTTCGATCACTACCCTGTTGTTCAGCGTGATCGCTTCGGCGTTGCTGTCCTCCACCATCGGCGCCAGCAGCGGCACCGCTTCCAGCAGCCCTGTGATGAACCTGAAGATTGACCGCGCCTGTTTGCGGTCGGCAGCAATCACAGCGACCGTCGCAACCTCGCCCGGCGCCAGATAGGGCGAGTAGTCGAAGAACGTAGCTAGATAGGTTGCCGCTAGCGCCAACACGCGACTCTTGCCGCCACGCCTGCCCACCACCAACGCCGCCTCCTTGAATGGAGCGGCTGGCGCGCTGGTGCGGCCCGTGTGATGCCGATACAGCGCGAGCGCGGCATCATCCATCGGCAACGCGAACAACGCCGCCAGCATCGCCCGCCACGCCCGCCAGGACCGTTCCCGGAAATGCGGCGCAAACAGGTTCGGATCGTCCAGGGATTCCAGGATTGACGGGATCATGCAGCCATCGCAGCGCGCGCGGCGGCCGGTTTGCCGTTGATGTAGTCGCGCAGCGACGCCTTCGGCTCCGGCTTGCCGTCCATGCCGAGCGCCAGCATCGCTCGCCGCATCGCGCCGTCGAAGGCTAGATACTGCTTGCGCGCATGCTCGGACATGCCGCCAGCCTCAAAGGCTTCGGCGTCCATTTTGTCGAGATGGGCCGCCAGCCGTGCCGCTCGTTCGATCAGCACCCGTTGAGTCGCGCTCGGCGATCCGCCGACATGCGCCGTGAGGTTGGCGCGCATGTCGCGGATCAGCCGCGCCGACTTCGTGCGCCCATCCAGCTTCGTGAGCGACGACGGCCTGCTCATTTCGGAACCTCCGCCATCGCGTCCAGCTTCAGCGCCTCCAGCGCCGCCGCCCATGCGGCTTCGGTCGGCGATGCGCTCGCGACGTTCCACAGCGGCGCCTGATCCGTAGGGAATGCCAGCATCATCCGCACGTCGGGCGCGCCTTCGGATGCTCCCACGCCGTGCAGCCGGACGACATTCTGCCGCCAGAGCCACATCAGCGCGCGGCCACGGTCCACCAGCCGGCAATGAAGGTCCGTGATGTCGGCGATCAGCTTCGCAGCGGCGTCCTGCGCCTCGTCGGCCAGCACGGCGGCGGCGGCTTCGGTGATCCGCCGCTCGCGATCCGCCGCGCCGTCGCGCAGCGCCGTGGCCTCGCCGGCGATCTGGCGCCAAGCGGCTTCAGCATCCGTCACGGCCTCTTCGGCAGCGGCCAGCTTCGCCGCTGCATCGCGGCGGGACGGGACGGCCGGCGGCGGGCTGCCCAGCAGCGCAGCAATGTTGTGCTCGTGTGCGCGGCGGGATGCCTGTTCAGCCTCCTCCCGTGCCGCCGGCAGGGCCGCCTCGGCAGCCTCCATCGCGGCATATGCGCGGGGCTGCACGGCGGCCAGGACGCGCAGGCGTTCATTCGCCTCGGCCTTGGCGGTGATCGCCTCGGCGAGCCGTTGGCGGGCGGCGGTTGTCGGCGGTTGCGCACCGGCCAGCGCGCGGCGCAGTGGAATGAGGGCGGCCATCATCCGAGACTCCGCACGCCCGCCAGCGCCTTCCGCACGCTGGCGGGGAGGTTCGACTCGCCGATGCCGTCTGCGGCCAGGTGCGGCGACGGGGCCGGCAGGCCGCCGTGCATGGGTTCGCGCCGGCCAGCGCCCGACTGCTTCACCGTCGCGTCGAACACGAACGGCAGCGCGTGGGCATGCAGGTCGCGGGGAGAGACGCCCAGCAGCACCAGCGCGCGGCGATACACCGCCTCGGCGCTGTCCTGCGCCAGCACCTCATCCCGGCCGACGAACGGCGCGACGCGCTCAATCGCAACGCGCAGCGCGCGCTGGCCGGCGGCGCTGGACGGCGCCGCGTCCAGCGCCAGCGCCGCATCCTCGGCACCGAAGCGGCGCGGCTTGGTCAGTTCACGCGGGCGGCCGGCACGCTCGCCGGCGGCGTTGACGATGCCAATCTCGTCGTCGGATGCACTACGTTCGCCGAGGGCGGCCAGAAGCCCCTCGATCTCGTCATAGTCGCGAGAATCGAGCAGTCGGCGCAGGCGGTTTTTGATTTCTTCGATCGGGTCAGCATCGCGGGCGCGACGGGGCATGGGTCAGTTCCTTTCAGGTGCGGAGGCGGAGGGTGCGGCGATGCGCCGGGGCGAGATGCCAGCCCGGTTCCCGCTTGGGTGTCACGGTCAGGGCGGCGAACAGCAGCGCCTCGGCGGCGGCGAAGTCGTCAGGGGCGAGACGGTCGCGCAGCATTCCATGCAGGTTATGGAGCGGATCGGGGTCCAGCCCCTTCGCGACGGCGGCCTGTAGGAGAGTCATGGGCGGATTCCTTCGTTTGCCGGCGCCAGATTCGGCGCAGACGGCGTTGCGGCGGCGGCAGGGGCATCGGGCAGGGCGGCCGGATCAAAGCGGCGCACAGCGGCCACAGCGGCAGCGGAGAAGCGGCGCCAGTCGGCATCCGTGGCGAACCGGAACGCCGCCGGGCCGCGCTTCGCGGCGTGCGGCGCGGCGGATCGGATGTTGCCGTCAGCCGTCAGCAGGAAGTTCACCCGTTGCAGCACCAGGCCGCCCGGCAACAGCAGGTCGGCGAAGCCCAGCCGCCGCGGATCGCTGTCCGCGTTCGGCTCCCAGGCGACGCAGCGGATGCGCCAGTCGTGCCGGTCAGCCATCGGCGCGGCCCTGGACGCCCGCATGCGCCTGCGCCAGCGCGGCATGCAATGGCACAAACCAGCGTTGATGCTCGGCGAGGGGGTGGCCGGCGCGGGCAACGTCGGCGGCGTGGCCGGCGATGGCGTTCGCCAGTGAGCCGAGGGCGGCGGCGTAGTCGGGCGCGGACAGCCGGGCCGCCAGGAAGCGCAGGAAGTCGTCAAGGCGGCGAGTGGCGTTTTGCTGATCGGTCATCGGCTGCTGCTGTCCTTCGGCTCTTTCGCGGCATCGGTTGCGAGCGCGGCCGGCACACGGTCCGGCATCATTCTCGCGATGTGGAGCTAGCCCGACAACCTGAACCCGTGGGTCTACCCGACCCAGTACGACCAGTACATCGAGGCGATGGTGTTCAACGGCCTCGTGAAGCCGTCCGGCGATCTTTCGGTGCTGCCGGATCTCGCCACCGGCTGGAGCTACTCGAACGGCGGCAAGACGATCACGTTCCAGCTGCGCCGGGGCGTGAAGTGGCAGGACGGCAAGCCCTTCAGCGCCAGTGACGTCGCTTTCACCCTGAATGCGGTCGCGAACCCCGCATACAACGGCGGCGACTCGAGCTATGTGCAGCCGATCGCCGGCTACGCCGCGGTGCAGGCGGGCAAGGCGAAGACCCTCTCAGGCGTTCAGGTCCTGAGCCCGACCGAGATCCGCATCACTCTCAGCGCCCCCGACGCGGCATTCCTCTCCGGGCTGACGCAGCCGATCCTGCCTCAGCACGTGCTGGCGAACATGCCGATCGCGCAGTGGAAGACGGACGGCTTTGCGCGCCACCCGATCGGCACCGGGCCGTTCAAGTTCGTCAAGTGGGTCCCGGGCCAGTACATCGAGCTTGCCCGCAACCCCTACTACTACGCCGGCACGGCGAAGCTCAAGACCGTGACCTGGCGCTTTGGCGACCAGAACACGATGCTGGCGGCATTCCTTCGCCATGAGGTGGACATCACGCCGGTGCCCGTCAACGACGCCCAAATGGTGAAGGGCAACGGCAGCCGCCTCGACGTGGTGCGCACCTTCAACTTCCAGTACATGGGCATGAACCTCGCCGACCCGCGCCTCGCCGACCCGGTCGTGCGCCAGGCGATCGCGCATGCCATCAACAAGCAGGACATCGTCACGAGCCTGCTCGACGGCTACGGCGCACCGGACAACCAGCTCTTCCCGATCGACAGCTGGGCCTAT
>JAJZVE010000553.1 GCA_021845835.1 Pseudomonadota bacterium
TCATGGCGGCGGTCGAGCAATGCCGCACCGCGGCGCTCGGCGGGCACGTCGAACAGTGCGGCGATTGCGGGCTGGTCCGCCACGCCTACAACTCCTGCCTTATGGGCAAATTCAGTAATGGGGAGTCGGCGGATGGCTCCTCGTAGAATCCCGACCGTTTTCGAGCACGACGACGCTGCTGTGCCTCTTCTGTTGTCCCCATAAGTCCGGACCTCTCCGGCGCCTACGGTTGATTTGGCTGCCATCAGCCAATGACAGGGGGACACGATGCTGGACACGTATTTCGAATCGCCGAAGATGCTTGCGCACCTGCGCGCCGGTCCCAGCGGACCGTATATGGATGGCTTCGCCGCCTGGCTCGAACGCAGCGGGTACGATCCCTCCGTCGCGGTGCGCTATCTGCGCGCAGCGGCGCACATCGGGCACTTCACCCTGGAACAGGGTGGAACGCTGGCCAACATGGATTTGCTGGCCTTCTCAGGCCATTTGCGAACCTGCCGCTGTCCGCGGCCAAAAGGGGGGCGGCGCAACCACCATACGGTTTACGGCACCAGGCGTTACCGCGAATATCTTGTGGCAATCGGCGTCGGCCAATGCGGCAGGACGCCAGAGGGTCAGAATGCTGATCCGGCGATCATCGTCGAGTACCGGCGATGGCTGCGGAAGCATCGCGGTGCCGCGGAATCGACCGTCAGACTTTATTCCAGGGACGCTGCCGACTTACTGACGGCACTTGGCGATGACCCCGGGCGATGGGACGCGAAGGGCGTGCGCGACCATTTTTTGGATCGCGCCAGCAAGTGCGGAGCTGGTACCGCTGAAAAGCTGACCACGGGTTTACGCGCGTTCTTGCGTTACCTCAGTGCCCGCAGCCAGTGCCCGGCCGATCTCGATCGGGCTGTGCCAGCCTTTGCCTCCTGGCGCCTGGCAGACTGCCAAGATATTTGACGGCGGAGCAGGTCGACAGCCTGATCGCCGCATGTGACGGCAGTTCGCCGGCACGCCGGCGTGACCGAGCAATCATTTTGCTCCTGGCACGGCTCGGGCTTCGAGCCGGCGATGTCGCGGGACTTCGCATCGACGATATCGAGTGGGAAGCCGGCACGTTGCGGGTCTCCGGGAAGGGGCGCTACCAGGTTCGATTGCCACTCCCGCAGGACGTTGGAGACGCGATCCTGGACTACCTCGCGTGCCGGACTCCCACCCGGGAGTGCGGCCACATCTTCGTTCGGAACATTGCACCGTATCGGCCTTTCACGAGGGGCGACGGCGTATCCTCCGCGGTGAGATGCGCGATGAAGCGGGCTGGGATCGTGAGCCCGGCCAAAGGCGCACATGTCCTGCGGCACACGGCGGCGACCCAAATGCTGCGCCATGGCGTTCCCCTCGACCAGATTGGATTGGTCCTCAGGCACCGGGGCATCGACACGACGGCGTACTACGCCAAAGCCGACGTCAATTTGCTGAAAGAGATCGCGCAGCCATGGCCGGAGGCACTCTCATGAAGGACGCCGTGGCCGCCTATCTCGCCTTGCGCCGTACCGCGGGCTTTGCGATGGCAAATGCGGAATACCTGCTGGACAGCTTTGCCCGCTTTGCCGCCGGGCGGAACGAAACCCACATCCGCAGGCAAGCCGCGATCGATTGGGCCGCTCAAGGGGCATCCGCGGCACGACGCGACGAGCGGCTGAAAGCAGTCTGTCGGTTCGCCCGTCACGTCAGCGTCGAAGATGACCGGCACGAGTTGCCGCCGGCGAACTACTTTGGGTGCCGCAAGACGCGCCGCATGCCGTACATCTATTCATCCAGCTAAATCGGCCGCCTCCTCGAAGCCGCCGGTCGACTCCGTCCTCGTGGCGCGATCAGAGCCCAGACGTACACCACTTTGATCGCGCTGCTGGCCGCCACCGGGCTGCGGGTTTCCGAGGCGCTGGGGCTGAGATTTGCCGACATCACGGATGATGGCCTGCTGATTCGGGAGACCAAGTTCCGAAAAACCCGCCTGGTGCCACTGCACGACACCGCGGTCGCGGGGTTGCGGCGCTACTTGATACGCCGCCGCGAACTCTGTGCCGACGATGACCATGTGTTCATCGGCGGTCATGGTGGACCGCTGCCCTATCCAGCGGTTCATAGCACGTTCCAAACGCTGCTGAGGAAAGCGGGCCTCTGGCCTGGGCCAGGCCGCCATCGCCCGCGCTTGCACGACCTCCGTCATGCCTTTGCCGTGCGGGCACTGCGCACCAGCCCGCCAGGCCGAGCCCGGATCGGACAGCACATGGTCGCATTGGCGACCTATCTGGGCCACGTCAACATCTACGCGACGTATTGGTATCTGGAGGCCACGGCCGACCTTCTGAGCGACATCGCAGGCGCCGGAGAGATCTTCATGTCCGGGGGAGCGCAGCCATGACGCCGGTCGCGCCCCATATCGAAGCCTTCCTGCGTGAAAATCTCTCACGCCACCGAGGCGCCAGCCAGCACACATGCGATTCCTATGCTTGCAGCTTTCAACTTCTGTTCGAGTTCGCGGCGACCAGACTCCGCACGAAACCGTCGTTGAACCGCCCTGGGTTTGCCGGAGGCTATTTCGTTTGAGTCACGCCGCCTGGGAGCGCTCCTCGATTTGGGCATAATAGCGTGCTTCGGCCTCAGCGGGAGGAATATTTCCGATCGGTTCGAGGAGCCTGCGATTATTGAACCACTCGACCCATTCGAGGGTGGCGAACTCGACCGCCTCGAAGCTGCGCCACGGGCCGCGCCGGTTGATAACTTCGGTCTTGTAGAGGCCATTGATCGTTTCGGCCAGCGCGTTGTCGTAGCTGTCGCCGACGCTCCCGACCGACGGCTCCACGCCGGCGTCCTTCAGGCGCTCGGTGTAGGTGATCGATAGATATTGGCTCCCGCGATCGCTGTGGTGGATGAGGCCGCCTCCGTGAACCGGCCGACGATCGTGCAAAGCCTGTTCGAGCGCGTCGAGCACGAAACCGGCATGGGCGGTTCGCGAGGCGCGCCAGCCGACGATGCGCCTTGCGAAGACGTCGATCACGAAGGCGACATAGACGAAACCCTGCCATGTGGCGACGTAGGTGAAGTCCGCCAACCACAGCGCGTTCGGCCTTTCGGCTCCAAATTGCCGATTGACCTTGTCCAGCGGACACGAGGTCGTCTTATCGCTGACGGTCGTCTTGATCCGTCTTCCTCGGATTGCCCCTTGTAGGCCCATGCCGCTCATCAGCCGCTCGATTGTGCAGCGCGCCACCGTCTCTCCCTCCCGGCCCAATTGCCGCCAGACCTTTCGCGCGCCGTAGACGCCAAAGTTTGCGTCGTAGACACGCTTGATCTTTTCGCGCAGCGCTGCGTCGCGCTTAGCGCGGGCCGACAATTTCTCGGGCTCGCGACGCCGCAGGTCGTGGGCGTGGTAGGTTGACGGGGCGATCGGCAAAATCTTGCAAATCGGCTCGACCCCGTGCGCCTGGCGGTGATCGTCGATGAAAGCGATCATGTTTTCGATCGGCGGTCGAGCTCCGCCATCGCAAAATACGCCGACGCCTTGCGGAGGATCTCGTTGGCTTGGCGCAGCTCGCGGTTTTCCCGCTCCAGGGCTCTGATCCGTTCGGTTTCGCTCGTCGTCGCCCCCGCCCGTGCTCCCGTATCGCGCTCCTCCTGGCGCACCCAATTGCGCAGGGTCTCGCCCGTGCAGCCGATCTTGGCCGCAATCGAGGCGATCGCCGCCCATTGCGAGCTATGATCGCCCCGATGCTCCCGCACCATCCGAACCGCCCGCGCACGGACCTCGGGCGAGAACTTGTTCGTCGTTTTCTTCTTCGTCGCCGTTTCCATCGCTCCATCCTCTCAAGGGTTGGAGCCTCCTGTCTGTCGCGAACCGCTTATGCTTCACCTGCGGACGGCATCCCGCGAGCCTCCTGGGTCTCCGTGCCCGCTTGTCGGATTGGGAGCCGTTCGCGCCACTGATCGTCAGCCTGAACAGTTGACAGGGGATGCTCGCGCATACCCCGCAGGATAGGAGCAGGGATCGTGACAGACCAGATATTCGTCGGCGTCGACGTCGCCAAGGATTGGCTCGACATCCACCATGCCAGCCACGGCCCAACACGGATCAGCAACTCGCCGCCAGCAGCACGTTCCTTCGCGGCCCGTTGTGCCAAGGAGGGCGCCTGGGTCGTG
>JAJZVE010000554.1 GCA_021845835.1 Pseudomonadota bacterium
GGGTACCCGCCGCGGCGGCAACATAGACCAACTGTGGCATCGTGCTGCAGTCTCCCGCCGCGTAAATATTCGTGGCCGAAGTCTGCAAACGGTCATCGACCACGATGGCCCCGTTATGATCGATCGTGACGCCGGTACGATCCAGCGCGAGCCCGGCGGTGTTCGGCCGACGTCCGGTCGCGACCAGCAGCCGCTCCGCTGCGATCTGCCCGGCGCCGAATTCCACGGTGAAGCGGCCATCCCGATAGGTCACGCGCCGAGCTTCTGTCTCGTTGAGAACACGAATGCCTTCGGCCTCGAATGCCTTCTGCAACAATGTGCCGAGATCGGGATCGTCGCGGGTGAGCAGGGTGCTCCGTGCCAGGACCGTCACTTCGGCCCCGAGGCGCCGATACGCCTGCGCCAGCTCGAGCGCCACGAAGGAGGACCCGATCACCGCAAGCCTGGCCGGAACGTCCTCGGCGAACAGTGCTTCCGTCGATGTCCAGCAGGGTGTGTCTGCCAGCCCCGGGATCGGCGGGATCATCGGCGCGGCGCCGGTCGCGATGAGGATGCGATCGGGTGCGAGCCGCATCGCCTCTCCCGCGCGATCGGTCACCACCAAGGTGCGCGCATCCGCAAAGCGCGCTGCGCCGGACAGCAACGTGATCCCGGGATTTCCGTCGACGATTTTCTGGTACTTGGCCTCACGCAGCGCATCCACCCGACCGCGCAATTGGGCGAGCAACGCCCGCCGGTCGATCGACTCATCGCTGCGCGCGATGCCGTCGAACGGGTGATGCCGGCGCGCATGCTGGATCTCGGCCGCCCGCAGCGTGATCTTCGAAGGCACGCAGCCGACATTGACACAGGTGCCGCCGACGACGTCGGCTCGCTCGATCATGGTGACCCGGGCGCCCGCCTCGACTGCACGGATCGCAGCCGCGAACGCAGCGCCGCCGCTGCCGATGATGGCGATGTGCAACCCGCTGCCACGCGCCGGCGCCGCGCCGCGCGCGCTGTCATCGGGCAGCGGATCCAGCCCATAGCCGTGTGGCGCAAGCGCCGCTCCGAGCGCCGCCAGGTCGAGATCATCGGCGCTGTCGATCCGTGCGGTCCCGCGATCATAGGCGACGGCCGCCCGGATGCCTGACAGGCCGTTGAGGGTATTTTCGACCGTACGAGCACAGTGCTCGCAAGTCATGCCTGTGACACGCATGGTAACGGATGTCATGCCAAGTCTCCATTCCGGGACGGAACGCTGGGCGGAAAGCCAAGGAGTCCTGACAACCGCGCCCGCCCGTGCCCGATTCCGGCCGCCATCGGGGCCGGTGCCGCGTCTCGCTTCGCTGGCTGCCTGCGGGAACCATCGCGTGATCCGAAAGTCATGAGCCCAACGTTCTGTCGCCGATCCAGGCATTGGTGATCCCGGGCACGGGCAGGACGAACGGACGGACGCGGCACGCCATGACGGCGATGGCTCCTATGACCGCGCCGATCGTGCGGGCGCCGATCAGCGCCACGCGGGCGCGAGGCTTGCGCGCCGGGATTGCCGCCCCTCGCGTCCATGATTTCCGTCCTGATCTGTCGATCCATGCCTTGTCCGCTCCGATGGATGCGCCTAGATCAGGGATATGGGAGCTGAAGTAACTCCAGGTTCAAGAGGAAAAATCGATCCCTCGGTGGTTTCGGGCGGGCCGCTGATCCTGATCGGCGCGCTGGCGCAGCAAACACGCTGCAACATCGAGACCATCCGCTTCTACGAGAAGATCGGCGTGCTGCCAAAACCCGCCCGCACCGAGGGCGGTCACCGCGTCTATGGCCGCGCCCATGTCGAACGCCTCACCTTCGTCCGCCGCGCCCGCGAACTCGGCTTCACGCTCGATGAGGTCCGCGCCCTGTTGCGGCTCGCGGAGACGGCTGATGTGCCGTGCGCGGAGGTGAAAGACCTCGCCGCGATCCATCTCGCCGGGGTGAAGACCAAGATCGCCGATCTGCGCGCCATGCAGAAGGCGCTGACGACGTTGATCGCGGAGTGCGACCTGCGGGGCGATGCCGCCGACCTCCCCGGCTGCCCGCTTATCGAGACCTTGCTCGGCGCGGCGTAGCGCGGATCCCCGGCCCGTCGGCCGGGGCAAAAATCCTGCTTGACTCCGTACCACGGTACGTCCGCTAGCCTCGGTCGCGGAGCACCGCCATGCAGAAACCCTCATCCATCGTCACGACCATCGTCGCCGCCGCGCGGCAGGCGGGCGTGGGCGTCGAGACGATCCGCTTCTACCAGCGCCGCGGGCTGGTGCGCCAACCAGGCAAGCCCGCTGCCTCGGGCGCGCGGCATTACCCGCCCGAGACCGTCGCGCGCATCCGCTTCATCCGGCAGGCCCAGCAACTCGGCTTCACCCTGCGCCAGATCGGGGAATTGCTGGCGTTGCGGGCGGCACCGGACGCCGACTGCGCCGAGGTCCGGGCCGCGGCCGAAGCCAAGCTCGCCGAGGTCGCACGCAAGATGGCGCAGCTGCGCGAGATGCGCGCCGCGCTCAGGACCCTGCTCGCCGTCTGTCCCGGCGGCGGCGGGCTGGAAGCCTGTTCGATCATGGGCGCCCTGACCCACCCATTCCGACCGACGCCAAGCGCCAATGGAGGCACCGATGCAGACTACGATTTTCCGGATCGACGGCATGCACTGCGACGGCTGCGCCGAGACCGTCAGGGCGTTACTTGAACGCGAGCTGGGAGTGAAGGCAGTCGCCGTCTCCTTCGCCACGGCGGAGGCGCGGGTGCTGCACGATCCCGTGGCCGCGCCGGCGGACCATCTGGCCGCGCTCATTCGCCGGCCGGGCTTTCAGGTCGTCGGGCAGACGTGATCCCTCCGGCCGAGACGATCTTGCTGCCGATCGGGCTCGGGCTGCTGGGGTTCGTGGAACCCTGTTCGGTCGGCGCGACCCTGGTGATGGTCAAGGTGCTGGAGGGGCAGAGCGCGGCCCGGCAGCTCGCGCAGATGGGCCTGTTTGCCGTCACCCGCGCGGGGTTCATCGGCCTCGCGGGCGCGCTGGCGGCGGGGCTCGGGACCGCGTTCCTGGGCTACCAGCGCGCCGGCTGGCTGCTGCTCGGCACCGTCTATGTCGGTCTCGGCGTGCTGTTCCTGGCGGGGATGGCCGGGCGGCTGATGGTCGCCGTTGGCCCGGGTCTGCGGCGCGTCGGCGTGGCGCGGGGATCGGCACTTCTGGGCGTCCTGCTCGGCCTGAATATTCCCGCCTGCGCGGCGCCGCTGATCTTTGCGCTGCTCGGCGCGGCCGCCGCCGCCGGGGCCGCCGGCGGTTCGGCCTTGGGTGGGTTCGCGTCCCTCGCGCTGTTCGGCCTGGCGCTGTCGCTGCCGCTGATCCTCGCGGTCCTGTTCGCGCCGACCCGGCGGGCCATCGACCGCGTGGCCCGATACACGACGCAAGCCCCGGTCTGGACCGGCTTGGTCCTGATCGCCCTCGGCCTGTGGTCGATCGGCTTTGCCCTGTTCGCGACGATCAAACCATGATCGCCGCGCATCGCTGGAGGTGACCATGAGCACGACCACCGCATCGCCCGGAGTCCGTCCCTGGACCGAGGAACCGGCGGACCGCCCGGACCGGACCCGGATCCGCGCCCGCATCGGCGGGCTGCACTGCTCGCTCTGCACCGGCACGATCGAGAAGGCGCTGGGACGCCAGCCCGGCGTGGACAAGGTCGCCGTCAGCCTCACCCACGAGCAGGCGCTGGTCGAATACGACCCCAAGGTCGCGCGCCCGGACGCGCTGCTGCAGATCCTGCGCGACATCGGCTACACCGTGTCCGATCCGCGCAAGCTGCGCGCCTTCGAGGAGGAAGAGCGTGACCTGGTGCAGGAGGGACGCCGCTTCCTGACCGCCACGTCGTTCAGCCTGCTCGCCGTCGCGCTCATCGCGAACTTGGCCGGTCCAGCTTCTATCGTGTTGCAGGCCGTCGTGTTTGTGAGCCTCCTCGGCCTGGTCTATCTCGTCCTCAGGGCGCACAGCCTCGGCGCCGCCATTGGCGGCACCGTCCTGTTGATCGGTGCGGCACTGGTTCTTCTGGTCCTCAAACACGAGGGCTGGTTCAGCGCGGCGACGCCGTGGATTGTCGCGCTGCTGGCCCTGGTCCTCGTGTTCGGCGTGGGCCGGCACATTCTGCGCATGGCCTACCA
>JAJZVE010000555.1 GCA_021845835.1 Pseudomonadota bacterium
TGCCAGAATGTTTCCGCCCACCATGCATATGAAACCTGCCCCTTCGATACCGAGCGCTTCGGCGTTCAGGCTTGGCGGAAGGAATTTGCTTGCAGCAATTAAGATGAATCCGACCAGACCGAGGACCACAGCCGGGCGGCTGTGGTGTCGCTTATAGGAACCAGCTAGGCTGGCCGCCGCAATTCCAGAAAATAGAATGATGAGCGGCGCCCGAAATGGGAGCGCGACGCTGATTCCGATCAGGGACAAGACTCCTATCGCAGCGGACACTCCATAGCATGCGAGCATCGCCATTGCCGTGCCGACCGGCGCCAGCCATCGACTGCGGCTGACACTGACAGTTTGCTCCATCTGTGTGTTTGCATTCAGCATATTGACATCTCTCCGATGCGCTATCGGCCACTCATCACAATAGACGGACTTGGTCTGCTCGACAAAAGCAGCGGGACGGCCAGCTTCCTCATGAGGGCACGCACGCTACTCCCGAACATCAACTCATGCACACGGGAGATGATGAATGCGCATCTCAAACGCCGGCCCGACATCGACGTGCGCCGACTACAAGTTGCTGACGAGAATCTACGCCGCCTTCCCTGGAAGGTTAATAACGCACCCCTCATCCTTGGGAAATCAGGCGCCGCTTTGCCTCGTATTCGGTTTGGTCGATCTCGCCGCGAGCAAAGCGCTCACTGAGGATGTCGAGC
This sequence comes from Pseudomonadota bacterium, assembly GCA_021845835.1. The sequence goes on from JAJZVE010000555.1 coordinate 705, forward strand.
GCCGTCCGGCCCGGTGGCAGCGGCCCCGCCGCCTGCCAGGGGCCGGCGAGCCACCGGACGGCCAGAACCACGATCACGATCACCACGGCGAGCGGCAGGATCATGAACATGGGTCCGAGAAACATGCCAGGCCCCCCCCATCCCCCCATCATACCCGGCCCGTACCCGTAGGGTCCGGCCGGGGTCTGTGCCCAGGCCCAAGCGGGCGCCAATGCAGCGGCTGCGCCCATCATGGCGGCGAATGGCAACGATGCTTTCATTCTCATATCCTCCATTCGTGCCACGGCACGTCACCTTCCTGGCCATGGCCGTCTCCGGCGATTGCCGGCTTCAATTGGCCGGTTTCTCGAAGATCGCACCGTAATGGTAGGGCGGCAATTCGACGACACATGCCAAGCCGAGCCCGGACGGGGCAACCGCCGCCGCCACCTCCTCCGGTGTCATCCGCATCTCGGTCCTTGGTCCGCGGGGCTGGCCGAGCACGATCGTCTCCTCGCGCGGGCGCCGGTGCCAGTTGACCACGATGAACCGGCCGCCCGGTTTCAGGACAGCGGCAACGCCGGCAGCCAATCGCGTTTTGTCGGGAACGCCATGAAACGTGTTCGCGATCAGCACGATGTCGGCAGGGCGTTGCACCAGCCGGGCTACGTCGTCGGCATCGCCCGCGAGGAATTCAGAGCTTCCGGCGCCGCCAGGCAGCGCCGTTTTCCCCCGCGCGCGCGCCAGCATCCCGGGGTCGATATCGATGGCAATGACGTGCCGGGCCAGGCCCAGCAGCGGCACGGTGAACAGGCCGTCGCCGCAGCAGAGATCGACGGCCGTTTCAATGCCCGGTGTCACGCCAAGCCCGGCGAGCACCTGACCGGGCTCGGGCCAGAGTGCCTGCCACCAGTCGGGGTCCGGCATCAGCGTCCCCGGGAAGAAACCCGCGGTCATGACGATCTCCCTACAACTCTCCCGACATATTAATCCGCACTCGGATCAGCTCCGCTGCGGCTCGCATCCTCCGCGCCCGCGCCATGAAAGCTCTGGATCCGGGTACGGCTATGTCCGCCGCTCTTCCACTCAGTCTCAGCACGGAACTGAAAGTTCGCCAGCTCTGGGTTCGCTTTGATGGCGTCGATGGTGGCAAGCAGCTTGCCGACATCGACGCCGTTCGTCAGGGTGTTCTGGGGATCTGTCACGGGTTTGTTCCTTTCATCGTTCAGGCGGAACCGGCGTCGTCGCGTCACGTAACCGCCGCTGCGACCGGTCGTCGTGCCGCCCACCATTGCGGGTAGCCGTCCGCCAGCCGGCGGGCGTCATAGCCCCTGGTCCGCAGCGTCGCGACTGCCTCGAATGCGAAGACACAGTAAGGACCGCGACAATAGGCAATGACGGTGCGGTCGGCAGGCAACTCACCAAGCCGCCGCAGCAGCTCGTCGAGCGGGATGTTCACGGCGCCGGGGATGTGGCCGGCGGCAAATTCCTCGCCCGGTCGCACATCGATCAGCGTCACCACGCCATCGCGGAGCCGGGCGGCCAGCTCTTCGTGCGGCACCGGCTCAAGCGAATCCCGCGCATGGAAATAGCTCTGCACGATCTTGTCGATCTCCGCGACGCCACGCTCAGCGGTGCGACGCACCGCCATCAGCAGGTCCACCACGTCGCGCTCCGCGATCCGATACAGCACATGCTTGCCGGCGCGCCGGGCAACCACAAGCCCCGCCCGGCGCAACAGGTGCAAGTGCTGCGACGCGTTTGTGACCGTCAGGCCCGAGAGCCGGGCCAACTCCTCCACGCTTCGCTCGCCTTGCGCCACGAGCTCAATCAGCTCCACGCGATGGCCGTTCGCGATCGCCTGCGCGACGACCGCAAATTGTTCGAAGATGGCTCGCTTCGGAGTGGCGCTTGACACTGTCGTCCCATCATTCCATTATTGACTGGAACATACGGGCGAGCGCCCCCATCTGTCAAGCACTGCCACGCGCATCCGGCTGGTCGGTCGGCCAAACAGGAGGGTTCCATGATCCTGCGCCAGTTCCTGCACACCGATCCCGTCGCCGCCTCCTACCTGTTCGGCTGTGGTGGCAAGGCGTCCGGCGCCGTGGTGGATCCGGTCGGCGAGCCGGGCGTCTATCTGCGTGCCGCCGAAGCTCTTGGGTTGCAGATCCGCTTCGTGATCGACACGCACCTGCACGCCGACCACCTCTCCGTCGGCCGCGCGCTCGCGGAAGCCGCCGGCGCACCCTACGTGCTCGGCCCTGGTGCGGACGTGACCTATCCACACCAGGAAGCGCGTGACGGCGAGGTGCTGCCGCTCGGCAATGTCGAGATCGAGGTGATCCACACGCCCGGCCACACGCCGGAGCATATCTGCCTGCTGGTCCGAGACCGCACCCGCGCCGAGGAGCCGTGGTTCGTCCTCACCGGCCACACGCTGATGGTGGGCGATCTCGGCCGTACGGAGCTGGCTACCAGCGCCGAGGACGGCGCCCGGGCGCTATTCGGCAGCGTCCGGCGGCTGCGGTCGCTCCCGGACTACCTGGAGGTGCTGCCCGGCGCCTTCGCGGGGTCGGTCTGCGGGCGCGGCCTGTCGGGCAAGCCGACATCCACGATCGGGTTCGAGAAGCGCCACAACCGCGCCTTCGGCATCGACGATGAGGCCGCATTCGTGCGCGCCATGCTGGTCGAAATTCCGCCCCCACCGTCGCAAGCCGCCATCATCCGCGCCGCCAACGCCGGCCGCGCTGCATGAGCGAGGCAGCGCCTGCCGTCCGGCTCGGCCTGCGCGAGAACTGGCGGCAGTTCTCTCTGCTCGTGCTGATCAACGCCCTGGTCGGCGGCATGGTCGGGCTGGAGCGCACCGTCGTCCCGTTGATCGGCAGCGAGACATTCCACATCGCCTCGGCGGCGATCGTGGCATCCTTCGTCGCCAGCTTCGGCATCGCCAAGGGGCTCACCAACCTCCTCTCCGGCCAGCTTGCCGATAGTTGGGGCCGCAAGCACGTGCTGGTGCTGGGCTGGGCGATCGGGCTGCCGGTGCCGTTCCTGATCATCTGGGCGCCAGACTGGACCTGGATCGTCGCCGCCAACCTGCTGCTGGGCGTGAGCCAAGGCCTCGCCTGGTCGATGACGGTGATCATGAAGATCGACCTCGTCGGCCCGAAATCGCGCGGCCTCGCCGTCGGGCTGAACGAGTTCGCCGGCTATGCCGCCGTGGGACTCACCGCCTTCGCCACCGGCTGGATCGCGAGCGCGACCGGGACGTTGCGTCCCGCACCGTTCTATCCCGGCATCGCCTACGCCGTGCTCGGGCTCGCGCTGTCGGTGCTGCTGGCGCGCGATACATCCGCGCATGTGCGGCTGGAGGCGGCGCGCCATGCCCCGGCCGCACCCGCCCGCTTCATCGACGTGTTCCTGCGCACCTCGTTCGGTGATCGGGAGATGTTCTCCAGCTGCCAGGCGGGGCTGGTC
>JAJZVE010000556.1 GCA_021845835.1 Pseudomonadota bacterium
GCCGAGGCCGATGTCATCGCCGCCGGCCTGCGCGCGCGGCTGCGGCGCGGACTGGCGCGGCTCTGGCTCGGCGTCACGGAGCTTGCCATCGCCGGCGTGCTGGGGCTGGCGCTGTGGCGGCTGGTCCGCGATTTCGCGGCCGGACGCTACGAACCGTTCTCGCTGCTCGGCAGCGCCGCGGCGATCGTGGCGCTGCTCGCGCTGTTCGGCCAGGCCGGCGTGCGGCTGCTGTTGCCGTCGCTATCGGCGCGCATCGCCGCCGCGGCGCGGCAGCTTGCGGCGCTGCGCCTGCATGACGCGGGCGAGGCGCTGTCCGGCGCGTTCGCCGAACAGGTCGAGGCGGCGATGCGGCTGCGCGAGAGCGGTGCCGCGCTGCTCGCCGACATCGACCGCGAGACGGCGGCGCTGGCGACCGAGGCCGCAGAGGACGCGACCGCCGCGCGGCTGTTCGCACCGCAGCCGCCATCGGCCAGCTTCGACTGACGTAGGCGGGCACAACTGCACTACGTACTGACCTTGCTGCTCAGCAGCGCCAGAGCGCGCGCGAAGGTGGCGTCCGCGTCCAGCTCCGTGGTGTCGAGCAGCAGCGCGTCCGCCGCCTGCCGCAGCGGTGCCGCCGCGCGCGCCGCGTCCTGCGCGTCGCGTTCGCGGATCTGCCGCGTCACCGCGTCCAGGTCGGCGGCGCCGCCGCGCGCCTGCAGCTCCAGCCAGCGCCGCCGGCCGCGCGCCTCGGCGCTGGCGGTGACGAACAGCTTGGCCGTCGCCTCGGGGAACACGATGGTGCCGATGTCGCGCCCGTCCAGCACCGCGCCGCCCGCACGGCCGAAACGGCGCTGGAAGTCCAGCAGGGCCGCGCGCACCGCCGGGATGGCGGCAACCGCCGCCGCCGCGGCATCCGCCTCCGGCCCGCGCAGGTCGCTGCGCTGCAAATCCTCCGGGCGCAACGCGCGCGCCGCCGCCGCGGCGGTATCGCGGTCGGCGGGGTCGCCATGCGCGTCCAGCACACGGCGGCCGGTGGCGCGATACAGCAGGCCGGTGTCCAGATGCGGCAGGCCGAAATGCGCGGCGAGGCGCCTGGCCAGCGTGCCCTTGCCGGCCGCCGCCGGACCGTCGATGGCGATGATGAGGCTCACGCCGCCAGCAGCGCCGGCGCGCCCCCGGCCACGGCGCCGTTCATCAGCGCGACGAAGCCCGGAAAACTCGTCTCGATGAAGCGCGCATCGTCCACCTGCACCGGCTGCTCGGCGGCCAGCCCCAGCACCAGCGCGCTCATTGCCAGGCGATGGTCCATGTGCGTCGCCACCAGGCCGCCGCCGGCGGGCGCGCGGCCGGTGCCGTGCACGACCAGGTCGTCGCCCGCCACCTCCACCCGCACGCCGTTCGCCGCCAGCAGGGAAGCGGTGGCGGCGAGCCGGTCGCTCTCCTTCACCCGCAACTCGTGCAGGCCGCACATGCGCGTGGTGCCCGCAGCGCAGGCGGCGGCGACGGCGAGGATCGGGTACTCGTCGATCATGGACGGCGCCCGCTCCGCCGGCACCTCGATCCCCCGCAAGGCCGTGTACGTCACCACGAGGTCGCCGACCGGCTCCCCGCCCTCCAGCCGCTCGTTCTCCACGGCGAGGGAGGCCCCCATCTCGCGCAGGGTCGTGAACAGCCCGGTGCGCAGCTTGTTGAGGCCGACGCCCGCGATGGTCAGGCGCGAGCCGGGCACCAGCAGCGCCGCCACGATCGGGAAAGCGGCCGAGGACGGGTCGCCCGGCACCGTCACGTCGGCGCCGCGCAGCTCCGGCTGGCCGCGCAGCGTGATGACGCGGCCGCGGCCGTGCGGCGCCACCGCGACCTCGGCGCCGAAATGGCGCAGCATGTTCTCCGAATGGTCGCGCGTCGCCTCCGGTTCGGTGACGCGCGTGATGCCGGGCGCATTGAGGCCGCACAGCAGCACCGCGCTCTTCACCTGCGCCGACGCGACCGGCAGCGTGTAGTCGAGCGGCAGCGCCTCCGCCGCACCCTCCACCGCCAGCGGCAGCCGCCCGCCCGCGCGCGCGGTGAAGCGGGCGCCGCACTGGCTCAACGGGTCGATGACGCGGCGCATCGGCCGGCCGCGCAGGCTGGCGTCCCCGGTCATCACGGCGAACACCGGATGGCTCGCCAGGATGCCGGCGAGCAGCCGCGCGGCGGTGCCGGAATTGCCCATGTCGAGCACGTCCGCCGGCTCGATCAGGCCCCCGATGCCGCGCCCGGCGACGCGCCAGACCCCGGCGGCATCGCGCGTCACCTGCGCGCCCAGCGCACGCATGGCGGCGGCGGTACACAGCACATCCTCGCCCTCCAGCAGCCCGGCGATGCGCGTCTCGCCGACCGCCAGCGCACCGAACATCAGCGCGCGGTGGGAAATCGACTTGTCGCCCGGCACGCGGATCGTGCCGAGCAGCGGGGTTTCCGGGCGGCGGGCGCGCAGCGGGCTGGCGGCTTCGGCGGTCATGGGCGCGCGCTTAGCATGGGGGCCGCGGGTTTGACAGGCGGCCGATCCGGTGGCATGGCGCGCCGCTTTCCGTCCCCCGGCGTACGCATGCGAGGCAACTCATGGCCAAGCCCGAACTCGGCACCAAGCGGGTCTGCGTCTCCTGCGGCGCCCGTTTCTACGATCTGACGAAGCAGCCGGCGGTGTGCCCGAAATGCGGCACCGAGCAGCCGGCCGAGCAGCCGCGGCTGCGCCGCACCGGCGGCAACCTGCTGGAGGAGAAGCGCCGCCCGAAAGTCCTGCCGGTCCCCGGCATCGACGAGGCGGATGTCGAGGTCGAGGCGCCGGAGGAGGAAGTGGAGGAGGACGTGCTGGAAGACACCTCCGACCTCGAAGACGGCGACGCCGGCATCGCCGAGGTGGGCGTGGAGCCGGAACCCGGCGAGGAGGAGCGGTAGGCCGCTCCGCCGCTCGGCGGGTTATTGAATAAAGTTTCTTTAATTATCGACCAAACAGTTTGCCGGGCGGCGGTGCCGTCCGCGTGTAGTCCATGCGCGTGTAGGCGCCGCCCTGGTAGCGTTCCACGATCGCATCGCCGCTGACCTTGCCGCGCACCCGGTCGGCGTAGTCATCGGCGCTGTCCTGCGGCTCCCAGCCGATCAGCGCGCGGGCGTCGTGGCGCCAGAAGCTGCGGCTGTTCTTCGAGGCGCCCCAGATCACGCAGCACCCGGTCCGCGCGGCCAGCGTCGCGCGCTCGCACAGGCGGCAGAGATCGGCATAGGACAGCCACGTGGACAGCATCCGTTCCTCGGTCGGCTCGGGGAAGCAGGAGCCGATGCGCACCAGCACGCTCTCCACGCCGTGCTTGTACCAGTACATCCGCCCCATGCCCTCGCCGTATGCCTTGGACAGACCGTAATATCCGTCCGGCATGAACTGGCAGTCCTCGTCGAGCTTCACGCTGCGTTCGTGAAAGCCGATCGAATGATTGGAACTGGCGAACAGCACGCGCGCGCCTTCCCGCCGCGCCGCCTCGTAGATGTGGTAGAGGCCGATGATGTTGGGGCTGAGCACGTCCGCGAACGGCTTTTCCACCGACGTGCCGCCGAAATGCAGGATCATGCCGCAGCCTTCGGCGAGGCGCAGGACGGCCACGCCGTCGGTGAGGTCGGCGCGGGTGAAGCTGGACCGTTCCGGCAGCGCGTCGGGGAACGGCGCGATGTCGGTCAGCTTCAGCGTCCAGCCGCGCGCCGCCAGATAAGGCGCGATCTGCCGCCCCAGCGTGCCGGAGGCGCCGGTGAGCAGCACGGGTTTCGGCGGTATCTCGGCCATGAGGCACTTCCCCCTTTACGTATCGGCGAACAGCGCGACCGCCGCGCCGGCCACCGGCGCGGCGAGCCGGAACAGCCCGCCCATCGTCGGATGCTGCGCCAGCGTCGCGTCATCCGCCCCCTGGCGCAAGGTTGTGACATAGAGGGTCTGGCCGACGAAACACGGCATGGTCGGGCGCGGCACCGGCAGTTGCACGCGCGCCAGCAGCCTTCCGTCCGGCGCGAAACGGTGCAGGCAGGCGGCGGAGTTGCCGGCCGACCAGTAGCAGCCCTCCGCATCCGTGGCGCCACCGTCCGGCCGCCCCTCCTCGTTCGTCAGGGTCGCGATGCGGCGGCGGTTGGACAGGCGCCCGGTCGCGGCGTCGAAG
>JAJZVE010000007.1 GCA_021845835.1 Pseudomonadota bacterium
CATCGCCCCCAGCGTCAGCGCGCCGATCAGTGAGCCGAGCGGGCTGCCCTCGCCGCCGAACAGGCTGGCACCGCCGATCACCGCGGCGCCAATCGCCTGCAACTCGAATCCGTTGCCGCCGATCGGCTCCGCCGCGCCGATGCGGGCCACCAGAAGGAAGCCGGCGAGACTCGCCAGCACGCCGGAGATGGCATAGACGGCGATCTTGACGCCATCGACATTGATGCCCGACAGCCGGGCGGCTTCCTCGTTGCCGCCGATCGCGATGATCCGCTCGCCGAGCGAGGTGAAGCGCAGCAATAGAAAGCCCAGCGCGGCCACCACCAGCGCGAACAGCACCGGCGCCGGGATGCCGGCGACGCTGCCGGCGAAGAAGTCGCGGAAGCCCTGGCTGATCGAATAGATCGGCTGACCGTTGACATAGATCAGCGCCGCACCGCGATAGACGCTCAGCGTGCCAAGCGTGACGATGAAGTCAGGCAGGCGCAGTTTGGCGATCATCAGGCCGTTGAGCAGCCCGCATACCGCGCCGAGCGCGAGCCCAGCCACTGCCGCGACCAGCACGCCCTCGCCGAGCAGGCTCGCCGTCACCATGCTGGTCAGGCCGACGATGGAGCCGACCGACAGATCGATGCCTCGCGCCACGATCACCAGCGTCATGCCGACCGCGATCACCGCATTGATCGACGATTGCAGCATGATCTCCAGCAGGTTCGACGGCTGGTAGAACGACTCCGTCAGCGCCGAGAACACCACGAACAGCACCGCAATCCCGGCCGCCACACTGGCGCGCCGCGCCCAGTCCAGCCGCAGCGCGCGCCGCGTCGGCGCCGCCGCCGCTGTTGCGGCCTGGGCTCCGGTCTCCCCGCTCATGCCAGACCTTCCGTTGCCGCGGCGAGGCGCATCAGCTTTTCCTCCGTCAGGTCGGCGGTGTTGTCGAGCGTGGCATTCACGCGCCCGTCGTGCATCACCGCTATGCGGTCGGCCAGCATCAGCAGTTCCGGCAGTTCGGAGGAGATCACGACCACCGCGTTCCCCTCCGTCGCCAGTCGGCGCATGATGGCGTGGATTTCCGCCTTCGCGCCGACATCGATGCCGCGCGTGGGTTCGTCGAACAGCAGGATATGCGCGCCGCTGCGCAGCCAGCGCGCGATCACCACCTTCTGCTGGTTGCCGCCCGACAGTCCGCGGATGCGGATCGAGGTCCGGCGCGGGCGGATCGCCAGTTCCTCCACCGCGCGCGCCGTCTCGTGGCGGCGCAGGGCGCGGCGGATGACACCGAGGCGGGCGAACAGCGCCTCGTTGCCCAGGCCGAAATTCTGCTCGACATCCATCAGCGGCACCAGCGCCTGCCCACGCCGGTCTTCCGGGATCAGCCCGATGCCGGCGGCGCGCGCGGCTGCGGGCGAGTGGATGGTGGCCGGCCTGCCGTCCACCATCATCTGTCCTTCGGTGGCGGGATCGACGCCGAAGATGCAGCGGGCGAGCGCGCTGCGCCCCGATCCGACCAGCCCGGCAATGCCGAGGATCTCACCGCGGCGCAGCGTCAGGTCGATGCCGCGCAGACGGGCATTGGCGACTCCCTGCAGTCGCAGCGCCTCCGCCCCTGGCGCAGCGGTGCGCACATGGCCGCGTTCCTGCGCCTCGGCCAGCCTGCGGCCGGCGATCAGGCTGTTCAGCTCGTCGGGCGGAAATTTCGCTGGCGGCCCTTCCGCCACCACGCGGCCGTCGCGCAGCACGGTGATGCGATCGGCGATCGCGTAGATTTCCGGCATGCGATGCGAGATATAGACGATGCCGCGGCCCGCCGCCTTGAGGTCGCGGATGATGGCGAACAGCCGGTCGCGTTCCGTGGGCGTCAGGCTCGATGTGGGTTCGTCGAAGGCGATGATGCGTCCGCCGCGTGCCAGTGTGCGCGCGATCTCCACCACCTGCCGCGCCGCCATGCCGAGCGCGCCGACCGGCGCCGCGACATCGATCTCCGGCGCCAGCGGCTGCAGCAGTGCTGCCGCCCGTGCGCGCAGGCGGCGTCGCTGCACCGGATGCCAGACGCGCGCCTGGCCCAGGAAGATGTTCTGTGCCACCTCAAGCTGCGGCACCAGGCTGAGTTCCTGGCTGACCAGCCCGATGCCGAGCGCGAGCGCGTGGCGCGGCCCGGCGATCGTGTGCAGCTGCGTGCCGTCCAGCACGATCTTCCCCTGATCGGGCCGGACCACGCCGAACAGCACCTTCATGAGCGTGGACTTGCCGGCGCCGTTCTCGCCCAGCAGCGCGTGCACCTCGCCGGGCCGCAGGTCGAAATCGACGCCGGCCAGCGCCTGCACGCCCGCGAAGGCCTTGCAGACGCCGCGCAGGCTCATCACCGGGGCGGCTGGCGCCACGGCGCTCATGCCTCAGCCCTTGTAGCCGGGCGGGTTGGGGAACTTGCCCACGTTCTGCTTCGTGATCACCGCCTGCGGCGACACCACCCACGGCGGCACCGGCTGGCAGCCGAGCAGGCGCAGCGCCACCTTCACGCCGAGGATGCCCTCCTCATAAGGGAACTCGGCGACGGTCGCGCGCTCCTCGCCGTCGGCAATCGACTTCTTGGCCTGGCGGATGCCATCGGTGCCGACCACCGCGACCTGCTGGAGCTTGTGCGCGTTGCGCACTGCCTCCACCACCCCCAGCGCCATGCCGTCGTTGTTGGCGTAGATGCCGACAAGGTCGGGATGCTGGCGCAGGATGTTGGTGCTGGCGTTCATCGCCGTCAGCCGGTCCCAGTTGCCGGGCTGGCTCGCCACCAGCTTGAGGTTCGGGTATTTCTTCAGCGTGCCCTCGAAGCCCTGGATGCGCTTGCGCGCGTTGGGCGAGCCGGCCTGGCCTTCGATCTGCGCGACCTTGCCGCCGTTCGGGTAGATCTGGTGCAGGAACTCGGCCGCCTTGGCACCGATCGCCACCTGATCAGTGCCGATATAGGAGCTGGCGCCCGGCGTGCGCGCATCATCGATGATGATGGTCGGGATGTTCTGCTTTCGCGCGGCCTGGATCACCGGGGCAAGGTTGGAATCCGACTGCGGCGAGAGCAGCAGCGCATCGGGCTTGCGCGACAGCATGGTCTGCGCGAGGTTAAGCTGCTCGACGAGCGAGGATTCGTCCTTCCCCGCCTGCACATCGACCTTGATGTTGTACTTGCCGGCCTCGGCCTTGATGCCGGAGGCGACGTCCTGCCAGAACTCGTTGATCAGGGTTTTCGTGACATAGGCGAAGTGCAGCGCCTTCTTCGGCGCCGGCATCGCGCCGAGCTTGGCAGCGAGGTCGGTGCTCTCGATGCGATCTGCGGTGCCGGTCGGATAGGCGCTGCAGGATTGCGCCTGTGCGGTCGAGACGGCGGCGACGGTGAGCACGAGGGTCGCGGCCAGCGCGGTCGTGCAGGATGTTTTCGGCATGGTTCCTCCCAAATTGCCGACGGCCTCCGCTCTGCCGGCGGTGCGGCCGTCGTTCACGATGCAAGTCTCTCGGCGGCGGGTCAGGCCTTGCGTGTCGGTTCCTTCTCGACGGGATTTCTCCTTTTGCGGATCAGGCGGCGCCGCGTTCCATCTCCCGGCGCAGCGCCAGCACGTCGGCATCGCCGTCGATCGCCACGTCGGCGAAGCTGACCACCTGGTCGCGCCGCACCGGCCGGATCACCCGCGCGCCATGCGCAAGCCCGATCGGCAGGGCTGCGTGGGCGAGGCTGCGGGCGGCGGGAATCGCCTTGCCCCAGACGAGATAGCCGCCCTCGCCGTCCAGCACGTCGCCGGGCTGCAGGTCGCGCTTGGCGGTGGCGACGGCATCGGCGCGGAACGCGCGCGGCGTGCCGGTCGGCTCGTTGCGCAGCGCGGCGGACAGCACGCTGATGCTGGCTTCCAGCCCGATCATGTGAAACGGCCGCCACAGCGAGGCGTACCAGCCGGACGGATCGGTCAGCAGCCCGTATTGCGCGAAACAGTCGCGCGTGTAGGCATTCGGCGCGCGGAACACCACGAACACGCCGTAGCGGATGTTGTTGACCACCTCGCGCCCGTCCGGCTCCTGGCTCGCCGCGATGTCGAGCAGACCGGCGCGGGCCATGCGCCCGCCATCGGCTTCCGGGCGGAAGACGCGGGCGAGGTCGTGCACGCCGGCCGGCGGGAAGGCAAGGCCGTCATCGGGGCAGTCAAGCCCGGTGCCGTTGGCCACCGCCGCCATCTCGATCGCGGCCTTGGTGCCGTCGGTGAAGGAGTTGTACATGCGCGGGTTGAAGTCGCCGCGCGCCACCTGCTCCTCGGTCCAGCCGAAGAATTTCCAGACCGTGTCCGGCGTGGAGTAGCGGAACTTCGGCTCGAAATTCATCCCCTTGCCGGCGGCCACCACCTCGAAGCCGCAGGCCCGCGCCCAATCCACCTGTTCGCAGATCAGCGCCGGCTGGTCGCCATAGGCCATGCTGTAGACCACGCCCCGCGCCCGCGCCCGCGCCGCCAGTAGCGGGCCGCACAGCACATCGGCCTCGACATTGACCATGACCACATGCTTGCCACCCTCGATCGCGGCGAGCGCGTGGCGCACGCCGGCGATCGGGTGGCCGGTCGCCTCCACGATCACGTCGATCCCATCCGCCGCCGCCAGCGCGCGGGCGTCATCCAGCACGCAGGTTGTCCCCTCCTGCAGCGCCTGGGCCAGGGTCTTCGCGCCATAGGCCGGCTTGTCCCAGCCGACGCGGGCTAGCGCGTCATGGGCCTTGGCCACGTCCAGGTCGGCGATGCCGACCACGTGCAGGCCGGCGATGCGCGGCGCCTGCGCGAGGATCATCGAGCCGAACTTGCCGGCCCCGATCAGTCCCATCCGTACCGGGCGACCCGCGGCGGCGCGCGTGGCGAGCAGGGTGGCAAGGTTCATCGGCGTTTCCTCCTGTGTCCGTCCGGCGGCGGGCCGGTCAGTTGCGGCGCGGGCACCGGGGGCGCTCGGCGGCCGGGGCGGCTTGTGGCAGGCAGTTGCGCAGCGCCTCCCAGGTCGCCGCCTTGTGGTCGCGCAGCAGCCGGCCGAGCAGCGCGCCGTCGCGCCGCGTCAGCGCGGCGACGAAGCCCTCGTGCTCCTCCAGCGCCGCGCTCCAGCGAGCGGTGCGGATATTGGGCAGATAGAGCGCATGCAGCACGCGCGCGCGCAGCAGCCGGTGCTCGGCGGCGAGCGCGGCGTTGTGGGCGGCCGCGACGATGGCATCGTGGATGCCCTCGTTGATCTTGAAATAGGTCAGCTTGTCGCCGGCCTCGTAGCGGGCGCGCATCGCGGCGTGACTGGCCGCGATCGCCGCGATCTCCTCCACGCTCGCCCGTGCGCAGGCGAGTTCGCCGGCCAGCGCCTCCAGCCCGCCGAGCAGTTCCAGCAGCTCGCGGATCTGCGCCGGCTCCAGCGCCACGACGCGGGCGCCGCGGCGGGGGATGAGCTCGATCAAGCCCTCGGCGGCCAGCACCAGCACGGCTTCGCGGAAGGGCGTGCGGGAGACGCCGAACATTTCGCACAGCCGGCGCTCGTCCAGATGCTCGCCGCCAGCCAGGGAGCCGTCCACGATCATGTCGCGCAGCCGCTCCACCAGTTCCTGATGCAGGGCGGGCCGCACCAGCGCGCTGCTGGCGGTCGTCCCGTCGGTCAGGCTGCGGTCGCCTGGCTGCATATCATCCTCCCGTGCAATTTTGTATTTTGTATTGAATCGTGCGTCAACAGGCGACCTGCATGCTTGGCCAATCCGCCCTTCGGCCGGGAGGGAGGGTGCCGCCCGCAGGTCATGGGGCGGCTCACCCATTTTTGCGCCAACATACGCTGATGGTCATCCAGCGCCCGTCCACAAAGGCAGCGAATCAGCCCACGCCGCGCCGCGCCGACATCGAGACCTCGCAGGGGGTGATCGAGCAGAAACACCTTCATGTCGTCCGAATCGAGCTGCTTCGTCGAGGACGACCTTCTGCTGGTTCCCGCCGGAGAAGTGGGACAGCGGCCGCGCAATGGCATTGGGCGGGGACATCGAGCCGGGCGAACCAGGATTGTGCCATGCGCGCGCGCCGACGCAGGTTGACGAGCAGCCAGTGATCCTGCTGGGCGCCCCGGGTCGTCTTGCCCGGGAACACCCGGACATTCCGTTGCATGCCAACGGCGCCAGAACTCGGGATCGCGCTCTGGAACCATCGTGATGATCGCCTCGGCATGCAAGACCGCGATGCCGTCCCGTCATCTGCCTCCCCTGATCCGCAAGCCGGCCTGAACTTCATGCCGCCGGCTTTGCCCAGGTTACGCTCGATCAACCGGTTTTTCCGCCAGGAGGATGTGGACTCTGACGAGGAGCTATCGGCCGACCGGTACCAGCTTCGGCGTCACCGGCGGCCGGGAGGGCTTAAGGATGAGGCCTTCGGCGACGGCTTCGACGTTGGCACCTGGGTAGACGGCCATTGCCAGGGAGAGTGCCTTGAGGAACGCGGGCTTGAAGTGAAACAATTCCTTGACCCCGCCGCCGAACTGCCCCTTGAGCGCGGTCCAGGTAACAAGCCGATCAGACAGCAGGGCATGGAGGCGATAGGCCAACCACAGGTAACAGTCCATTGCCTGCGAGTTGTTGCTGATCGCCTTGATCGCGGATTCTTCGATCGGCACGGGATGGCGTTTCAATTGCTCGAAGAAGCCTTCCGACAGCTTGGCTGTTTCCAGATTCAATCGACCTTGCCGTGCCTCTCCAGCTTCTTCGACGAACAGCGCGCGTTCCACGATATTCTGGTTGACGAGCGCCTGCGCGCTGTGTGCGCCGATGAGGTGGAAGGTCAGGCGGCAGCGGGAAATGCGCTCTGCCTGTTCGCGAATCAGCCGCCCGGTCTTGCCGCCGACGCTGACATTCATCCGGCCCAGCCATTCGCGCAGCGATCCGCCGAGCTCGACCTCGCGGCATCCGGTGCGCAGCGCCTCTGTTTGCAGAAACAGCATGATCAGCCGCGCATGGGCGCCGAATGGCACGCCGACGCTGGTCATCTCCGGACTGCCCGGCTGGACCGGCTTCCGGCCCGGCTCGACGACCAGGTGCACCTTGTCGCCGATCAGGCTCCAGGTCGCGTCATCCGGCTGGCGTTTGTGGGGCAGCGCGCATTGTGCCCATCCGCTATAGGCGAATCCGAGGGTTGCATCCTCGTCGGAGAGATAGGCGGTGGCAGCTTCGACGACCGATCGCTCGACACCGGCTTCCAGAGCGGCTTGTTTGCCCCGTGCTTTCAGCAGCTCATGGACTGTTCCCATCGAACGACTCCTGACGAGGAAGTCATTCTGCCGCGAGATGGCCGCGCTGTCGCCGTGGACTCTTTCGAGACGGATGGAATGGGTTCGGGGCGCTGGGTCGATGCTGTGGACTCTGACGAGCAAGCTATTAGAAGCTATTAGAATTCTATTATTAGATTCCTCGTCAGAGTCCACGGGATAACCCGCTAACACATTGGAATCTGATCCGGCGTCTCGACAGGGTCCACATTTTGCTCGTCAGAGTCCACAGGGAGCCTGTTGATACATCCGGCGCTCCGTCCCTCGCCCGTCTCGTCAGAGTCCACAGCGGGTTACCCCTCCCCTCCCCGTTCGACATGCTGGCGATAGAACGCGATCGCCTCCTCAACCACATCCTGCACGCCGCGGCGCTCCACGAACGCCTTGACGCGCAGCCACTCCTGCATCTCATCGGGCAGCCGGGTCGAGAACGAGGACCGCTTGATCTCGGCGGGGGGAGCGCGGCGGACGAGGTCCAGGCGCGACGTGGCGAGCATGGTGGTCGGCGCCACCGGCTGCGACGCGGCGGCAGCGAGGGGTGCTGGGGATGTCGTCGACGGTGTGACGGGCGCGACCTCGGCCGGCGCGGCGGCGCCCTTCTGGACGGCGAGCAGGCCGGCGGACAGGCGGCTAGGCGGTTGCGTCATCGGAAGTTCCTCGATCAATCCAGTTGTTCGCGATGTTCATCCACAGCTTCGCGATCTCTCTGCTGGCGTCGGAGGACGGCTTCACTTCCTGCGCGACGCGCCCGTCAATCATCGACGACACGAAGTCGAGTCGGTGATGCAGCACACCGGCGATCGGGCCGTGATGGGAAAGTGCCGCCATGGCATCCTGCGTGAGATTGGCCCGCTGGACGGCCTGGTTGACGACGAAGGTCAGTGGCTTGCCGGCGGCGCGGACAAGCGCCACCGTGGCCGCGACGGCACGCAGATCGTGCGGTGACGGCTTTGCAGGCACGATGACGAGGTCAGCCTCGCGAATGGTAGCATCGATGCTGCCCGTAATTGCTGGCGGCGTGTCAATCAGCACGAAATCCACGCCGCTTTCCGCCAAGGCATCGAGCGTGCCGCGCAGAGAGCCTGCTATCTTGAAAAATGGCGGGGTGTCCGATTGACGCTCATTCCACCATGCGGCCAGGCCGCCTTGCGGGTCGGTATCTAATAATGCCGTCCGCCCAGCACGCTGCCGGGCAATCTCGATAGCCAGATGGCCGCAAAGCGTGGTTTTCCCCACGCCCCCTTTCTGGCTAGCCAGAACGATCGTCCACATGAACACCCTCAACGCATACTGCAGCAAGCTCTGCATTGCGGATGCGCGTCGGTCAAGGAAGACTTAATCTTGAAACCATTGGTTGCAAAAATGCGTGCATGTAAGCTTGCATGCATGTAAGCATCAATGGGTTAAGGCATTCTGCCTGTCGTCGCCGGATGGAGCCGCCCTGTGAATCGGCGTCGAAATCCGGCCGGGATCCCCAGGCTGGGCGACATTTCTCTTGTACCAACATGTTCCACTCCTCGCGGCTGGGGTTCCTTTCGATGCTAATTGGCAACGACAATGCTGGCGGAGGTCTGGAGCGAACCGGCGTTGTGCGTCTTCCTGCCCAGGCGGCACCGCATTGGCCAGCACGCCATCGGCGAGCGCCGCGATATCGCTCAGCGGCAGCCAGCGCGTCAGGCAATCGACTGGCTCCGCAGCAGCCACCGCGACCACAGCCGGATCATCGAGGGCGATCAGGCGCTGGTCGCGGCCCGGCTCAACCAGCTCACGCTCGGGATAGAAGGGCCGCTTCTATCCTTCGAGCAGGCCAAGGTCGACATCGGCGAGCCTTGCCAGCAAGGAGTCGATGGCGGGCTCGTCGTCCATCGTCGGCGTCCCGCGCAGGATGGCGAAGCGCGTCGCGCTTTGCGAGCATCGCTTCCTTGGCGCCTGCGTGGCGGTGCGTCCAGGTGCCGCTGCCCGGTCAGTCGAGGTCGAGCGCGTCTGGCATGCGCTTGATGGTGGAAACGCGCAGGCCGCGCGCCGTGCACTCGGCGACCAACTGCCGCACCACTTCGGTCTTCCCGGTGCTGCCGCCGGTCATTGCGAAGACTTTCATGAAAATTCTGCTGGGGGGCGCCACGGCTGCGGCAGCAGATCCCCGAAACGCCAATTCGCCATGATCAGTGCGCCGGGCCGCCAGCCACGAAAGGCAACACCGCAAGCAGATCCCTTTCCTGAACGACCGCCACGTCCTCTGGTATCAGGGCGAAGCCGGTCGCCGCCAGCAACGGCAAGAGCCTGCCTGAGCCGTCCGGTCCCGTCCGCTCCACCCGCAGGCACCCGTCGCACACCGTCAGGCGGACGGGGATGAACTCGGTCCGGCCGGGCTTGCGCCGAAGCGCAAAACCGGTCCGGACGGTCACCGGCCGCGGCACGTCGCAACCAGCCATCCGCGCCAGCAGCGGCCGGACGAAGCCAACGGCACCGGCCAGCGCCGCCTGCGGATTGCCGGGCAGGCCAATGAACACCGCGTCTCCAAGCCGCCCTGCCGCCAGCGGCTTGCCTGGCTTCATGGCAACCTGCAGCACGGCCAGGCTGCCGCCGAGGTCGCGCAGCGCCGCGCGGACATTGTCCTCGTCGCCCACCGATATGCCCGCCGTGGTCAGCACCAGATCCGCGCCTTCGGCAGCGGTGCCGAGGGCCGCGCGCATCGCGGCGATGTCGTCGGGGACCAGCGGGCACGGCCGCACATCTGCCCCCCAGGCATGCAGCAGCGCGGTGAGCATCGGCAGATTGGAATCGTGGATCTGTCCGGGCGCAGGCCGCTTGCCGGAGCGGGACAGCTCCCGCCCGCTCGACAGCAGCGCCACCCGCGGGCGCCGCCGCACCAGGATCGACCGCGCGCCCTGCGCGGCCAGCACGGCGACATGGCGCCAGTCGAGCCGCGTGCCCTTTTCGATCAGCCGCTGCCCGGCCGCAATGTCCTCTCTGCGGCGGCGGATGTTGGTGCCGGGGGATGGCACGTCGGTGATGCAGACCGTCCCACATTCACGCAGGACATGTTCCTGCGCGACCACCGCATCCGCCCCCTTCGGCAGGGCAGCGCCGGTCAGGATGCGGTGCGCCGTGCCCGGCGTCAGCCGGCCCGGGGGGTCCCCGGCCGCCGTGCGGCCTGTCACCGGCAGCCCCATCCCCGGCGTCAGGTCGGCAGTGCGCACCGCGTAGCCATCCATGGCCGACCGGTCAAAGCCGGGCAGATCAAGGCGGGCCGCGAACGGCGCCGCGGCGATGCGACCCGCGCAGGCATCCAGTGGCACCTCCTCGGCTCCCAGCCATCCCTCGGCAAGGGCGAGCACCCGCGCCAGCGCGTCCCTGAACGGAAGCCCGCCTGCCGTGCAGCCGAAGGAGGGGGAGATGGCGTTCATGCGTGGCTCCTTCAGGCGGTCCGGTGCGCGCGGCGGCGCGGCGTGGCGAGCAGGCGGGCAAACAGGATGACGAACAGCCCGAACGCGCCGCTCCATGCCGCGCCGGAGAGCGCGAGCAGCAGGCCGTAGCGGGCCGCGGTGATCCCCGCGGCGACGCGCAGCACGGCGGCCAGCGTCACCAGCGCGAACACGGCACTGATGCCGGGGCCGGCGGTCAGCGCGCGGCCGGTGTGGCCGAGCGTGGCGCGGGCCATCACCGAGACCGTCATCGTGCCGATGGCGCCGACGGTCAGCGCGTGCAGCGCTGCCGCGGCGGGCAGGGCAGTGACGAAATCGCCGGCGCCCAGCAGCAGCAGGCCGGCGGCGATCCAGGCGTAGCCGAGATGCAGCACCGCCAGCAGCGGCTCGGCCAGGGTCGC
Source organism: Pseudomonadota bacterium (assembly GCA_021845835.1). The sequence goes on from JAJZVE010000007.1 coordinate 11,114, forward strand.
GGCGCCGCGCCAGCGCGCGAGGCGGACGGCGTTCGCGACGCCGGCACCCGCCAGCAGCGCGCCGGTTGCCCGCGCGTCCGGCAGCGCCACCCACAGTGCCAGCGCCGCCACGGTGACGCCGAGGGCGACCCGGTCGATCGTGCCGAACGGCGCCGGCAGCGCGCCCTTCGGGTCACGCCGGGCCAGCCAGTTGCGCGTGAAGCTGGGGATGATGCGCCCGCCGATCAGCCCGATCAGCGCCAGCAGCGTCGCGATGCCGAGCCGGATGCCCGCCATCGCCAGGGCGAAACCGGCGGCGGCGCCGACATGGACCAGCAGGTTCGCCGCCAGCAGCAGCGACAGCGCCGCCAGCACCGGCAGGTTGCGCCAGTTCCGCCCGGCGACGATCTCGCGGCCGATCGCCAGCAGGAACACCGTCAGGAACGCGAGGTCGAGCGCCGCGCCGGCCGGGGCGGGAAGGGCGCCGGGCAGCAGCATCGCCGCGCGCCCCGCCAGCCACAGCAGCACCAACACGCCGAGCGGCAGGCCTTGCAGCGGCATGCGGCCGGTCCAGTTCGGCACCGCGGTGAGCAGGAAGCCGGCGACCGTCGCGACCGCGTAGCCGAACACCATCTCGTGCGCGTGCCAGAGCATCGGCGGCAGGTCGGTCGGCAGGTCGGCGCGGCCCGCCAGCAGCAGCAGCCAGAGCGGGATCGCAACGGCCGCCCAGGCGCCGGACAGCAGGAAGAACGGGCGGAATCCCGCCGACAGCAGCGCGGGCGCGGCGGTGGCACGATAGCGGGGAATGGCGGTCATGGCAGGCGATCCGTGACTGCGCGCGGCGTCTCAGCCGGGCGCGGCGCCGGAGCGGGTGACCTGCACCCGCACCGGATCGGGGAAGGTGAGCGCCAGGACGCTGTCCACCACCGCCGCGGCGGGTTGCGGCGAGCCGGCCATGGCGCCGATCAGGTGCAGCCACAACTCGTCGTTGCCATGATCGACCAGATCGCGGACCCGGGCGGCGACCAGCGCGCCGACGGCATCGCCGCGCGCCGCGGCGGCCTGCGCGATACGGTCGCAGATGCGCGGCGGCGCGACCTGCGCCAGGACCTGCTCCGCCGTCGCGGCGTCGGCCAGTCCGGCCAGAATTTCTCCAAGCATCGCTCTCTCTCTCCTACTGCACCAGCGGCGAGGCGGCGCCGGGCATGTCGAAGCCGGTGATCCGCGCCGCGCCGGCCAGCAGCGCGACGTATTGGGCGACCGCGCGGCGCCAGGACCGTTCCTTCAGCCAGGCGGCGATGCGGTCGCGCACGTCCTCGAACGCCAGCCTGCGGCCGTCGGTCCTGCGGTCCAGCCGCACGACATGCACGCCGTAGCGGGTGCACACCGGCGTCCGGCAGGTCTGCCCCGGTTCCAGGGCATGCAGCGCCGCTTCGAACGCCGGCGTGGTGTCGCCGCTCGCCACCTGCCCCAGGCGCCCGCCCTCGCTCGCCGACGGGCAGTCCGACAGCGCGCGCGCCAGGTCCTCGAAGCGGGCGGGGGCGGCGCGCAGGTCGGCCAGCACCGCCTCGGCCCGTGCGACCGCCCGCGCATAGGCGGTCGCGTCGTCCTGTGGCGCGCGGAACAGGATGTGCAGCGGCTCGAACAGGTCGGGGCTGCGGAAGCGCGCCGGATGGGCGTCGTAGTAGCGGCGGCAGGTCGCCTCGTCGGCGCGCGGCGTCTGCACCTCGCGGTCCAGCAGTTCGCGGATCAGCGCCTCCTCCTCGGTTTCGCGCAAGCCGCCCCCGGCGCGCGGCGCGGCCACGAGGCCCAGGGCGCGGGCGCGCTGCAGCAGCAATTCGCGGACCACCAGGGCGCGGGTCGCCGCCTGCCAGGCCTCGGCGGGGGATGCGCCGGCGTGGTTCTGCACCTCGCGGGCGATGGCGGCGCTGGCGATGACCGCATCGTTGACGGCGACGACCGGCCGGGCGGCGGAGGGGCGTAATGTCACGGTGCGCATGGCTCAGTCGCCCCCCACCGCCGGCTGCGGGCTGACGGTGCCGCCGAGCGGGGTCAGCGCCTGGTTCACCACCGCCAGGGGCGCTGCGGACGCGGCATTGCGCCGCGCCACCGGCCGCTTCGTGCGCACGACCTGATAGCCGGGGCGGCCGAGGTACCAGACCGGCACGCTCCAGACATGCACCAGGCGGGTGAAGGGGAACACCAGGAACACGGTCAGGCCGAGGAACAGGTGCAGCCTGAAGACCGGGTCCACGTCGGCGATCAGCGCGGCGGCGCCAGGATGCAGCGTCAGGATTCCCTGGGCCCAGTTCATGAACTTCACCATTTCATGCCCGTCGAGGTGATGCGCGGACACCGGGATGGTGGCGAGGCCGAGCGTCAGCTGCACCCACAGCAGCAGCAGGATGGCGATGTCGCCGAAGCTGGACGTGGTGCGGATGCGGGCATCGAACAGGCGCCGGTGCGCCAGCAGCGCGATGCCGACCCAGCAGGCGACGCCGGCGATGCCGCCGAACGTCATCGCCAGCAACTGCTTGAACATGTGGCTGACGCCGAGCGCGTCGAATACCGCAACCGGCGTCAGCAGGCCGACGCAATGGCCGGCGAAGATCGCCAGGATGCCGACGTGAAAGAGGTTCGATCCCCACAGCATCTGCCGCCGCCGCAGCAACTGGCTGGAACCGGTGCGCCAGGTGTATTGCGAATGGTCGAAGCGCAGCAGGCTGCCGATCAGGAACACGGCGAGCGCGACATAGGAATAGGCGCCATAAAGGGCGGTGTTCAGCCAGGGACTCATCGTCGCATCTCCTCAGGCCGCATCGCGTGACGCCGCGCGCAGGCGGGTGCGCAGCCGGTCGGGGCCGCAGCCGTCCAGCGCCTCGCCGGGGCCGAAGCGTACCGCCGCCTCTTCCCAGGCGGCATCGAGCGCGGCGAGATCGGCGGGGTCTTCGTCCGGAATGGCGGAGGCCCCGGCGGCCGGTGCCTGCGCGAGCGCGGCCAGCGCTTCCATTACCGCCGCGTACCCGGCGTCCCGCCTCGCCAGCCGCTCGGCGAGCGCGCGCAGGATCGCCGCCGGCTCGGCCAGCAGCGCGCGCGCCTCGGCGGGCGGCAGCAGCGAGAGGAATTCCAGGAACAGCGGCAGGAAATCCGGCAGCTCGCCGGCCGCGATCTGCAGCCCGTGTTCGCCATAGAGCGCGACCAGGTCGGCCATCGCCTGTCCGCGGTCGCGGCTCTCGCCATGCACATGCTCGAACAGATGAAGCGAGACGGCGCGGCCGCGGTCGAACAGATCGACGTAGCGGGCCTGCAGGTCGTAGATGTCGCCCTCCGCCAGATCGCGCAGCAGCGGCGCAAGCGGGGCGGCGGGGACGAGACCCTCGGCGTCCAGCGCGCCGGCGATGTCCCGGCCTGCCGCCTGCAATTCCGGCGTCGGATAGGACAGCAGCGCGGCAAGCGCGCGATACGTGCGGGCCATCACGCCACCTCCATCGGCGTCTTTTCCGTCTGCTTCTGGCCGAACAGGTTGAAGCCGGTCTTGCCGGAGCAGCCGCCGCCGAACGAGAAGCCGCAGGAACCGCGCAGCTGATACGCATCCTCGCCGGTTTCGCGATGCGCGGTCGGGATGACGAAGCGGTCCTCGTAGTTGGCGATCGCCATCAGGCGGTACATCGCCTCGATGTCGTTGCCGGTGAGGCCGACGCGCGCGGCGAGGCCGTCGTTGATCACGCCATCGACGGTCTTGGCGCGCATGTAGCCGCGCATTGCCAGCATCCGCTCCAGCGCCAGTTCGATCGGTCGCGTGCGGCCGGCGGTCAGCAGGTTGGCCAGATACTGCACCGGGAAGCGCAGCGATTTCACGTCCGGCAGGCCGCCGATTTCGCCGAGATCACCCTTCGCCGCCGCCGACTGGATAGGCGAGAGTGGCGGCACGTACCAGACCATCGGCAGCGTGCGGTATTCCGGGTGCAACGGGAAGGCGATCTTCCAGTCCATCGCCATCTTCCACACCGGGGAGCGCTTCGCCGCCTCCAGCCACGCATCCGAGACGCCGTCGGCGCGTGCCTGCGCCTGCACCGCCGGGTCGAACGGGTCGAGGAACACTTTCAGTTGCGCCTCATACAGGTCGCCCGCGTCGGGCACCGACGCGACCTCGGCGATGCGGTCGGCGTCGTAGAGCATGACCCCGAGATAGCGGATGCGTCCGACGCAGGTTTCCGAACAGACGGTGGGCATCCCCGCCTCGATGCGCGGGAAGCAGAAGGTGCACTTCTCCGACTTGCCGGAGGACCAGTTGTAATAGACCTTCTTGTACGGGCAGCCGGAGACGCACATGCGCCAGCCGCGGCACTTGTCCTGGTCGATCAGGACGATGCCGTCCTCCTCGCGCTTGTAGATTGCGCCCGACGGGCAGGCGGCGGCGCAGGCCGGGTTGAGGCAGTGTTCGCACAGGCGCGGCAGATACATCATGAAGGTGTTTTCGAAGGCGCCGTAGATGTCCTTCTGCACGCCCTCGAAATTGCTGTCCCGCGACCGCTTGCTGAACTCGCCGCCCAGGATCTCCTCCCAGTTCGGCCCCCACTGGATCTTCTCCATACGCTCGCCGCTGATCAGCGAGCGAGGCCGCGCCGTCGGCATCGCCTTCGATTCCGGCGCCTGCTGCAGGTGCGCGTAGTCGAAGGTGAACGGTTCGTAGTAGTCGTCGATCTCCGGCAGGTCCGGGTTGGCGAAGATCTTGGACAGCACGCGCCATTTCGCGCCGATGCGCGGCTCGATCCGGCCGTCCCGGCGGCGCACCCAGCCGCCGTTCCATTTCTTCTGGTTCTCCCAGTCCTTCGGATAGCCGATGCCGGGCTTCGTCTCGACGTTGTTGAACCAGGCGTATTCGACGCCCTCGCGGCTGGTCCAGACGTTCTTGCAGGTGACGGAGCAGGTATGGCAGCCGATGCACTTGTCGAGGTTGAGCACCATCGCGACCTGGGCGCGAATCTTCATCACACGCTCTCCTGCGCGGCCACGTCGTCGTCGAGCCAGTCGATCCTGTTCATGCGCCGGATGACAATGAACTCGTCGCGGTTGGAGCCGACCGTGCCGTAGTAGTTGAAGCCATAGGATTGCTGCGCGTAGCCGCCGATCATGTGCGTCGGCTTCAGCACCGTGCGCGTCACCGAGTTGTGGATGCCGCCGCGCAGGCCGGTGACCTCGCTGCCCGGCACGTTCACGATCTTCTCCTGCGCGTGGTACATCAGCGCCATGCCGGGATTGACGCGCTGTGACACCACCGCGCGCGCGGTCAGTGCGCCGTTGGCGTTGTAGGCCTCCACCCAGTCATTGTCCGCGATGCCGGCCTGCCGCGCGTCATCCTCGCTGATCCAGACCACCGGGCCGCCGCGGTTCAGCGTCAGCATCAGCAGGTTGTCGGTATAGGTGCTGTGGATGCCCCATTTCTGATGGGGGGTGACGAAATTCAGCACGATTTCCGCATTGCCGTTGCCGTGCCGTCCGCGCATCGGCGAGATCGCCTTGGTATCGACCGGCGGGCGCCACGTCGCCAGCGCCTCGCCGAAGGCGCGCATCCACAGATGATCCTGGTAAATCTGCTGCCGCCCGGTCAGCGTGCGCCACGGGATCAGTTCGTGGACATTGGTGTAGCCGGCGTTGTAGCAGACCTGCTCGCTCTCGATGCCCGACCAGGTGGGCGAGGAGATGATCTTGCGCGGCTGCGCCTGGATGTCGCGGTAGCGGATTTTCTCGTCTTCCTTCGGCAGCGCCAGATGCGCGTGGTCGCGGCCGGTGAAGGACGAGAGGGCTTCCCACGCCTTCACCGCGACCTCGCCGTTGGTTTCCGGCGCGAGGCTCAGGATCGCCTCGATCGCGTCGATGTCGGTGTCCATGCGCGGCTGGCCGTTCGGCGCGGTGCCGTTCAGCGCGCGCAGGGCGTCCATCTCATGCCGCGTGTCCCAGCCGATCCCCTTGCCGCCGTTGCCGAGGCTTTCCAGCAGCGGGCCGACCGAGGTAAACTGTTCGTAGAGGCGGGCATAGTCGCGTTCCACGACGCTGACGGATGGCATGGTCACGCCGGGAACCGGCACGATCCCGTCCGCCTTCCAGTCCGCCACGTCATAGGGCTGCGCCAGCTCGCCCGCCGTGTCGTGCAGGACCGGCGTCAGCACCACGTCGGTCTCGCGGCCCAGCACCTCCGGCGCGACGCGCGAGAAGGCCTCGGCGATGCCCTTGTAGATTTCCCAGTCCGACCGCGCCTGCCATGCTGGGTCCACCGCCGCCGACAGCGGATGGATGAACGGGTGCATGTCCGAGGTGTTGAGGTCGTTCTTCTCGTACCAGGTCGCCGTCGGCAGCACGATGTCGGAATAGACGCAGGTGGTGCTCATGCGGAAATCGAGCGTCACCAGCAGGTCGAGCTTCGCTTCCGGCGCGCGGTCGTGCCACGCGACCTCCTGCGGCTTTTCGCGGCCCTCGGCGCCCAGGTCCTTGCCCAGCACGCCGTCTCTGGTGCCGAGCAGGTGCTTGAGGAAATACTCGTGCCCCTTGCCGGATGAGCCGAGCAGGTTCGAGCGCCAGACGAACATGTTGCGCGGCCAGTTGGCCGGATCGTCGGGATCGTGGCAGGACAGGACGAGCTCGCCGGACGCGACCGCCCGCGCCACGTAGTCCTGCGGCGCGAGTCCGGCAGCTTGCGCGCGCGCGGCGATGGTCAACGGATTCTGCTGCAGTTGCGGCGCCGACGGCAGCCAGCCCATCCGCTCGGCGCGGACGTTGTAGTCGATCAGCGCGCCGCGCCAGTTCCCCGCCGGCGCGGTGGGCGAGAGGATTTCGGAAATGCCGAGGGTTTCGTAGCGCCACTGGTCGGTGTGGGCGTAGAAGAACGAGGTGCCGTTGTGCTGGCGCGGCGGGCGGTTCCAATCGAGGCCGAAGGCGATCGGCTGCCAGCCGGTTTGTGGGCGCAGCTTTTCCTGGCCGACGTAATGCGACCAGCCGCCGCCGGACTGGCCGATGCAACCGCAGAACACCAGCAGATTGATGATCCCCCGGTACGCCATGTCCATGTGGTACCAGTGGTTCAGCCCGGCACCGAGGATGACCATGGAGCGGCCGTTGGTCTTCTCGGCGTTGGATGCGAATTCGCGCGCCACATGGATGATCTGGTGGCGCGGCACGCCGGTGATGCGCTCGGCCCAGGCCGGCGTGAACGGCACGTCCTCGTCATAGCCGCGCGCCACGTTGCCGCCGCCGAAGCCGCGGTCGAGGCCGTAATTGGCGCACAGCAGGTCAAACACGGTGGCGACCAGCGCCTCGCCGTCCTTCAGCGCCAGTGCGCGGGCGGGCATGTTGCGCGGCAGGATGTCGGGGTGTTCCGTCGCGGTGAACCCGTTCGTCGCCGCGCCGCCGAAATACGGGAAGGCGACTTCGACGATGTCCTGCGCGCCCTCCAGGCTGAGTGCCAGCGACACCTCGGCGCCGCCGCTCTCCCGCGCCTCCAGGTTCCACTTGCCCTGCTCGCCCCAGCGGAAGCCGATCGATCCCTGCGGCACCACGGGCCGGCCGGACGCATCCAGCGCCACCGTCTTCCAGGCCGGGTTGTTGGTCTCGCCCAATCCGCCGGCGAAGTCATCGGCGCGCAGCAGGCGGTCGGGCACGTAGCGCCCGCCCTGCTTGGTCAGCCGCACCAGCATCGGCAGGTCGCTGTAGCGGCGCGCATAATCGGCGAAATAGGGCACCGTGCGGTCGAGATGGAACTCGCGCAGCATGACGTGGCCCATCGCCAGCGCCAGCGCCGCGTCGGTTCCCTGCTTGGGATGCAGCCAGAGATCGGCGAACTTGGTGGCCTCGGCGTAGTCGGGCGACACGACGACGCTCTTGGTGCCCTTGTAGCGGACTTCCGTATAGAAATGGGTATCCGGCGTGCGCGTCTGCGGGACGTTCGATCCCCACAGCATCAGGAAGCCGGCGTTGTACCAGTCCGCGCTTTCCGGCACGTCGGTCTGCTCGCCCCAGGTCTGCGGACTGGCGGGCGGCAGGTCGCAATACCAGTCGTAGAAGGACAGGCAGACGCCGCCGAGCAATGACAGGTAGCGCGCGCCGGCCGCATAGCTGACCATCGACATCGCCGGGATCGGCGAGAACCCGATCACGCGGTCGGGGCCGTAGGTTTTCGCCGTGTAGGCATTGGCGGCGGCGATGATCTCGTTCACCTCGTCCCAGCCGGCGCGCACGAGTCCGCCGAGGCCGCGCTTGCCGGTATAGCTCGCCCGCTTGTCCGTATCCTCGACGATCGAGGCCCAGGCGGCGACCGGCGTGCGGATTGCCCGCGCCTCCCGCCACAGCTTCAACAGGCGGCCGCGCACCATCGGGTGCTTCACCCGGTTGGCCGAATACAGATACCAGGAATAGCTGGCGCCGCGCGCGCAGCCGCGCGGCTCGTGGTTCGGCAGGTCAGGGCGGGTGCGCGGATAATCGGTCTGCTGCGTCTCCCAGGTGACGATGCCGCCCTTGACGTAGATCTTCCAGGAGCAGGAGCCGGTGCAGTTCACGCCATGCGTGGAGCGGACGATTTTGTCGTGTTGCCAGCGCTTGCGGTAGCCGTCCTCCCAGGCGCGCGGCTCATTCGTGACGATCCCGTGCCGGTCAGAAAATGTGTCGACCCGCTTCCGGAAGAAGGTCAGCCGGTCGAGGAAGTGACTCATTGTTCAAGGATCCTGCGATTCGGTTGCCCTGGAATGCAGATGGTCGAGGGCATGCGGCGACTTTTCGTGACCGCTGACGGCAGTCGCATTGATATGAGTCAAGGCAGTGGACTGATTCAGATCGCAGTAGGACGTGATCTATATCACATGATGCGGGACGTTCACGGTGCCCCAGGTGCGGCCTTCCTCGGCCCACAGGCGGATTGAGCCGCCCCGCTCCGCGTCAGGCCATCTTACAACAGAAGGAGCGGCCACGAATCACCAGTTTGAACACGGTTCCAAATAGGACGGGGGCGTCTGGCTGGTTCCGCCCGCGGTCATGCACGGCCGGCGTGGCCATCTCGGTCGGGTGCCGAAGGCACGGCAGATGGCCTCAGGCAGGCGGGCAGGGCAGGGAAGTTGGCAATAAATTGCCGTATTTGGGTATTAGGCTAGAAAGCCGACATTCAGCGTGCAAGCGGTTGCCATATCCTGCCATCATGCATCGCCGAGCGTCCGCAGATCGGCGCAGAGGCCCGCCGCGTCTTCGTCCTGCTCGGCACCCGCAAGGGCGCGTTCATCCTGGAAAGCGCCGCGCCGCGCCGCACCTGGTCACTGCGCGGCCCGCTCTGCCAAGCCTGGCCGATCCACCACGCCATCGCCGACCCACGGACGGGCACGATCCATGCCGCCGGCGGCAATGCCTGGTTCGGCCGGCCGTCTGGACCTCCGCCGATCTCGGCGAGACCTGGACCCATGCGGGCGAGGGGATGACCTATGGCGCGGGCGAGCCGCCGGTCACCGCCGCGTGGAGTCTCGCCATCCGGGACGGCCGCCTCCATGCCAGCGTCGAGCCGGCGGGGCTGTTCCGCAGCGACGGCGGCGGACGCAGCTGGACCCATGTCGCCGGCCTGCGCGCGCATCCGTGCAGTTGACCGTGGCCATGGACGAGCGCGCCGGCTGGCGTGCTGGGGACGGTTCTGGCCGGCGACTATGATGCGCTGCCAGACGGCGGGGTGCTGGCCGCCGGGTCCACCACTGCGTCAGGCCGCCTGCTCCAGGGTCGGTGCGACATCCGCGACCGTTGTCCGATGCAGGTCCCTCACCTGATTTGCGGGATAGCGGCGTGCCCGGTGCATCGTCACCCGGTTGTCCCACATCACGAGGTCATGAAGCCGCCATTCGTGCACGGCGACAAAGCGCGGCTGCGTCGCGTGCTCGGTCAGGTCGCGCAGCAACATGCGCGCCTCCGGCACCGGCCAGCCCTGGATCCCCCCGGCATGCGAGGACAGGAACAGCGATAGTCGTCCAGTTACCGGATGGCGGCGTACCAGCCGTTGCAGCACCGGCGCCCATCGCACCCGCTCCGCATCGGTGAAGTCGGCAAACCCCAGGGTCCCGCGCGAGTAGATCTGGCTGTGCTCGCACACGAGGTCGCGCACCTGATTGCGCATCTCATCATCCAGGGCGTCCCATGCCGCGCGCATGTCGGCGAACTCGGTGTTGCCGCCGTGTGACGGAAGCTGCCGCGCCGACAGCAGCGAGTATTTGGCGGGTGTCGGTTTGAACGAGCTGTCCGAGTGCCAGAGCATGTTGCCCAGGCTGAACAGCCGCTTGCGGTTGTCGCGCGCGAGCACTTGGCCGCTCCTGTCGAGATTGGAGATATCGTTAATCTCCATCGGCAGCCGCCGCTCGGTGCCCTGGATGATGTCGCCCGTTGCCTGCTCCAGCGGCCCGAAGTGGCGGCTGAACGCAAGCTGCTGTCCGTCGTCGATCGGCTGACCGCGGAACCGGAGCACGGCGAAGTGATCCATGCCGGCCTCGATCGCCGCGACATCGGCGGACGCGAGTGGCGCGCGCAGATCGATGCCCGATACCTCGCCGAAGAAATTCGGTTGAGCAGCCGGATCGACCGCATTGATCATGATGGCCATGGACGTGTCCTCGTACCGAGCCTCGCAAGGCGCCATCATATTGCCCTGCACGCCCGTGGAAAGTCGCATGTGATGTCGCTGCGTGCCGGCCTGCCGCGCGACGGCATCGGTGTCCTGTGGGCGGCGGACGGATCTTCCGCATTTCCGGTGCAGGGGGGGCGGACGATCCGGGGTGAATTGCCATATGAGAATCTCCCCCCTGGAGTTCTGATCACCCCCGTTGTCCCGCTCCGCCTTGCTGCTCCTGCCGGGGTTGTCCGTCCGGCAGATCCTGCCGC
>JAJZVE010000008.1 GCA_021845835.1 Pseudomonadota bacterium
CCCGGTTCGACAAGGCCCTTTTTCCGCATCCTGGTAGGTCTCGTCCACCCGCCAGGAGCCGGTGCATGGCCGCAGATACCGCCGGACCCGCTGCTCCGGCGTCCCGGTGCAGTCCTGCACCGAGCGGAACAGGGTCGTATGGTCACCGCGACGTTGTGATCCGACAGCATCGCGGCAAGATCGCAGTAGCTGATCGGAAACGCCAGATACCAGCGCGATGCCCATGGGATCACCTCGGCCGTGAAGCGCCGCCCGTTGAATGCACCGTCCTGACCCGCTGGCAGCGCGCCCGCCTACCGTCCCGTATCCACCTTATCTACCCCAACCACACCCGCACTGGAGTTTGCAACAGAGCCCGATGGGGTCATCGTCGCCAGCTCACTGAAACAGGGCGGCGTGTGGTAGAACCCGGTGGACCGCCGCCGCGCGGCGAGCTTCATGCGCCGCGTCTGCGCGATCCGTGGCACCTGACGATGCGTGCTCCTTCATCACGGCGCTGTCACACGGGACAGCAGCGGATACATTTCCGGACGGCGATGCTCGCGGAAGGCAAAGACGTTCTCGCGCATCTCGCGGCAGCGGTCGAAGTCGCAGAGAGCCACCGCCAGTTCGTCGCCGACGGTGCTGCACTGCGCGACGATTTCGCCGGTCGGCGCGATGATGCAGCTCTGGCCCAGCAGGTCGCAGCCTTCCTCCGGCCCCGCCTTGGCGACCCCGATCACCCACATGCCGTTCTGATAGGCGCCGGCCTGCATGACCAGATGATTGTGGAAGCTTTGCAGATGATCGTGCTGCGGCACCGGCGGATAGTGCAGCGGCGTGTTGTAGCCGAGCAGCAGCATCTCCGCGCCGCGCAACGCCGCCTCGCGATACACCTCCGGCCAGCGGCGGTCGTTGCATATCGCGAGAGCGATCTGTCCGCCGAGCAGCCCGGCCGGTTCGAACAACGTGTCGCCCGGCTCAAAATAGCGTTTTTCCAGATGCTGGAAGGCACGCCAGGGTTCGTGTTCGCGGTGCCCCGGCAGGTGGACTTTGCGGTAGCGGCGACGGATGTCACCATCGGGACCGACCAGGATCGCCGTGTTGAAGCGGCGCATGCGGTCCTGCTCCACGGACTTTTCCGCATAGCCGAGATAGAACGCGATCCGCAACGCGCGCGCCCGGTCGAAGAGCTTCTGGGTATGCGGACCAGGCATGCTGTCCTCAAAGAAGCGGTCGACCTCTGCCTGATCCTCCATGAACCAGCGGGGGAAGAAGGTGGTGAGCGCCAATTCGGGAAACACCACCAGTTTGCAGCCGACCGCGTGGGCCTTCTCCATCAGCGCGATCATGCGTCCGACCGCCGACGATCGCGGCTCGTCGCGCGCGATCGGCCCGAGTTGGGCGGCGCCGACCATCACCTCTCTGCTCATGCACCCGTCCCGTCTGCTGCGGCGACGCCGCCTGCGAGGTCGAGCACGACCGCGAGCAGCAGTGCCGCCCCGTTCCCGACATCGCGTGCGGCAGTGAACTCGGCGATGTTGTGGCTCAGTCCGCGTGCGCTCGGCACGAAGATCATGCCGGCAGGGCAGACCCGCGCGAGCATCTGCGCGTCGTGCCCGGCGCCGGAGGGCATGCGGCGGCTGGACAGGCCAAGGCGATGCGCGTGGGTTTCGATGCGGTCGATCACGCCGGCGTCGAACGGGACCGGCGCAAAGCGGGCAAGGGATCGCGTCCCGGCCGCCACGCCGTGCCGCGCTGCGGCGTCCTGCACCAGCTCCAGCAGGCGCCGCTCGGCCGTCTGCAACCGTGTCTCCTGCGGGTTGCGCAGGTCGGCGGTCATCACGGCCCGATCGGGGATCACGTTGACGAGATTCGGCGCGAGCGTCAGTGCGCCGACGGTCGCGACCTGGCCTTCGCCCAGCTCCAGCGCCAGCCGCCGCAGTCCGACGGCGACCTCGGCGGCGGCAAGGCCGGCATCGTGGCGAAGGTGCATCGGGGTGGTGCCGGCATGCGCCGAGGTGCCGCGAAAACTGATCTCGGTCCAGGAAATGCCCTGCACGCCCTCGACCACGCCGATCCCGATGCCGGCTTCCTCGAGCACCGGCCCCTGCTCGATATGCAGTTCCAGGTAGGCGTGGACATCGGGGCGGCCGCACGGGGCGGCGCCGGCATAGCCGATGCGATCGAGGCACGCGCCGACCGTCGCATCGTCGATGCCCTGCACGGCGCGGGCCTCGGCAACCGAGAGGCCGCCGACATGGACCAGGCTGCCCATCATGTCCGGCGCAAAACGCGCCCCTTCCTCGTTGCTGAAGGCGGCGACCGCGATCGGCCGCGCCGTTTCGGCCCCGGCCTCGTTCAGCGCGGCGACCACTGCCAGCCCGGCCAGAACCCCGAGGGTGCCGTCGTAAATCCCGCCGGTGGCGACGGTGTCGATATGCGAGCCGATCATCACCGGCGGCCCTGGCTGCCGCCCGGCGCGCAGGCCGATGATGTTGCCGATCGCGTCGATGGTGACGCCGAGGCCCAGCTCCTGCATCCAGCGCACCAGCAGGTCTCGCCCCTGGCGATCGGCCTCGGAGAAGGCGAGCCGGCACACGCCGCCGCCCGGCAGCGCGCCGACCTGGCCCAGGGCCGCGAGGCGGGCGTGCAGCCGGTCGGGGTCGATGCGCACGCGGTTGCCGCCCCCGCTCATGCGACCGCCGCCCGCACCGCATCGGCCGAGCGGCCGACGATACGGCGATAGCTCTCCGGGTCGGTGTCGCCTTCGGAGCCGAACAGCAGCACGACGGCGCCCGCATCGAGACCGATCGCGGCGCGCCAGTCCGGCCGCTCGGCGAGGCACAGCAGCCCGGCCAGCCCGGCTACCCCGGACTCGCCGCCCACCACCGGCGGCGCACGGCCGGCGAGCAGCCGCATGGTCGCCGCTGCGGCCTCGTCCACGATGGTCATGAACGCGGCCGCACCGGGCGCCAGAATGCTCCAGGCGAGCGGCGAGACCTCGCCGCAGGCCAGACCCGCCATGATGGTATCGAGATCGCCGCCGACCGAAACCGGATGCCCGGCCGCGGCACTCGCGAACAGGCAGGCCGCGGTGGCCGGCTCGACCACCACGACCGAGGGGCGCTGCGCCGGCAGCGACTCCCACAGATGCGCCGTCACCGCCGCCGCCAAGCCGCCGACGCCGCCCTGCACGAACACATGGGTCGGCGGGACGCCGCATTGCTCCAGCGCCTCCTCGACCATCACCGCGTAGCCCTGCATCACATGGCGCGGCACGTCCATGTAGCCGGCATAGGAGGTGTCGGAGACCACCAGCCGGCCGTGGCGCTGCGCGTCGGCGGCGGCGGCGCGCACGGCATCGTCATAGGTGCCGGGGACGCGCACGATCTCCGCCCCATAGCGGGCGATGGCGTCGCTGCGCGCGGCGCTGACGGTCGCATGCAGATAGATGACGCAGCGGCAGCCGAACATCTGCGCCGCCCAGGCGACCGCGCGGCCGTGGTTGCCATCGGTCGCGCAGGTGACGGTGACAGCGCGCGCCGCCGCACCCGACCGGCCGGCCAGCAGGCGCCACACCGCATAGGCGCCGCCCAGCGCCTTGAAACTGCCCAGACCAAACCGGCCCGCCTCGTCCTTGTAGTCGATGCGCCCGACCCTGAGCCGCGCCGCCAGGTCGGGCAGCGGGCGGAGCGGTGTTGGGGCGTAGCCGGGCCAGCGGCTGATCTCCGCCCGCGCCGTCGCGGCGCCTTCGCGGCTGAGGATCGCACGCTCGGCATCGCCGTACGGGCCGGGACGCCACATCCGGTTGACGTGCATGCCCGCCGGCAAGGACGCGAACCCTGAGCTCACCCGCTTTCCTCCCAGGCCGGTCTGGCCGGCGCCTCGTTTCAGAGATACTCTGCCGATGAAACCCGTCAACCCCAAACTGGAATTCATGTTTCATGAACCTGTCCCTCGCCTGCTCCCAACGCCGATGACAGATGCCGACGCGCCGGAGCACGGCCGATCCGTCGCGACCCGGATCCTCGACGTGTTCGACGATCTGACCGAGAGCGAACGGCGTCTGGCCGAAGTGGTGCTGGAGACGCAGGGCGCGCTGCACGGCTTCACGGCCGGCGAGCTGGCGGGCCGCGCCAACGTCTCGAAAGCGACCGCGGCGCGGTTCTTCCAGCGCCTTGGCTATGCCAGCTACAACGAGGCGCGGCAGCGCGCGCGGTCGCAGGAGCCGTGGGGATCGCCGCTGTCCGAACTCACCGGCCTCGGCGCGCGGCGCGCCGAGGGCGACGGTTTTGCCGGCCATGCGGCGCAGGACATCCAGAACCTGACGCGCACGGCGGCGATGGTGACGCCGGCGCTGCTGGCCGCTGCGGTCGCCATCCTGGGGCAGGCGCCGACGATCTGGACCATCGGGTTCCGCAATTCCTACGCGCTGGCGATGTATGCGCGCGGATTGCTGCTGCATGTGCGGCCTGACGTGCGCCTGCTGCCGATGCCGGGCATGACGCTGGCCGAGGATCTGGCGAGTGTCGCCGCCGGCGACGCGCTGCTGGTGATCGGGTTCCGGCGGCGGCCGGGCACGCTGCGCGAGACCATGATGCAGGCGCAGGAGATGGGCGCGCGCAACGTGCTGATCACCGATCTGACCGCGGCGCGCACCGCGCAGCTCGCGACCGTGACGCTGCGCTGCCACAACCGGGGCTGGGGCATCTTCGACAGCTATGCGGCGCCGATCAGCCTCATCAACCATCTCTGCGCCGCCATCGGCATGTCAGACGGGGCCGCGGCGGCGGGCCGGCTGGCGCGGATCGAACGGCTGCACGACCGCATCGACGCCGCCGGCCCGCCGCCCGTGCCGCCGGCGCGCGCAAGGCGCCGGGTCGTGGGTGGCTGAAACCGCATTTCCATTCTTGTCCGCAGGTGGAAAACCTGATTTCATCCGGCGGCGAGAAATGAACCGGGAGCGGCGGCGCGCGGCGCCCCGTCCCGCCAGCACAGGAGACGGCGATGACCCTCCGACTGCACCGCAGGGCGCTCCTTCAGAGTGCCGGGATAGCTGCCGCCACCGGCATCCTGACGCGCCCGCGAACCGCCCGCGCCGCGTCCGGCAACGTCCTCTGGCTGACCTGGGAGAATCTGGCAAAGGACGAATATCTCGCCGCCTTCGTCAAGCAGACGGGCATCACGATCGACAAGAACTTCATCGGCACCGATGACGAGCAGTTCGCCAAGTTCCGCGCCGGCGGCGGCGGCGGCCTCGATCTCGGCACGCCCGGCCTCGACAAAGTGTCGCTCTATGTCGCCTCCAACCTCCTCCAGCCGATCGATGTCAGCAAGGTGCCGAACGCGGGCCGGCTGTATGACACGTTCCGCGCCACGCCGCTCGGCAAGAAAGACGGCAAATTCTACGGTATGCCCTTCTACTGGGGCATCAACCCGATCGTCTATCGGGCCGACATGATGGATGGGGAGCCTGACTGGTCGGTGTTCTTCACCGGCACGAAATACAAGGGAAAGCTGGCCATGCGCGACTATGCGCTGGAGGGCATCATGATCGCCGCCATGTATCTCGGCATCCCGCGCGACCAGATGTTCACCATGGACGACCGCCAGCTCGCCGAGGTGAAGAAGGCGCTGGTGGCCGAAAAGAAACTGCTGCGCACCTACTGGTCGTCGATCTCCGACCTGACCAACCTGTATGCGACCGGCGAGGTGGTATGCGCCTTCTCGTGGGTGCCGCCCTACTACGACCTCAAGGCACGCGGGCTGAACATGGGCATGGCAAAGCCGAAGCAAGGCGTGATCGGCTGGTGCGACACGCTCGCGATCCCGGCCGGCGTCAGCGGCGACAAGCTCGACCAGGTCCACAGCTTCATCAACTACCTGCTCGGCCCCGAGTATGGCATGAAGCTCGCCTACGGCGGCCCCTATGCGCAGAGCACCTCGGTCATCCGCGACGAGCTGCCGGAGGATCAGCAGGAGAAGGTCTTCATCAAGGACCTCTCGGTGATGAACTCCTTCGTCTGGAAGGCCGCCCCGCCGCGCTATGCCGACTGGGTGCGGCTGTGGAACGAGGTCAAGGCGAGCTGATTTTGCCCGCGCCGGCGGTGCGCGACACCGGGCCGGTGCCGCTGCTGCTCGCGCGCGGCCTGCGCAAGAACTATGGCCCGGTGCAGGCCGTGCGCGGCGTGGATTTTGCGCTCATGGCCGCCGGCTACGTAACCCTGCTCGGCCCCTCGGGTTGCGGCAAGACCACCATCCTGCGCCTGATCGGCGGCTTCGAGACAGCGACGGCGGGCGAACTGGAACTGGA
Source organism: Pseudomonadota bacterium (assembly GCA_021845835.1). The sequence goes on from JAJZVE010000008.1 coordinate 6,296, forward strand.
CGGCCGCTCGCTGCTCGACATCCCGGCCAACCGGCGGCCGGTCAACACGGTGTTCCAGAGCTACGCGCTGTTCCCGCATCTGACCGTCGCCGGCAATGTCGGCTTTGGCCTCGTGCTACAGGGCATGAACCGGCGGCACGTCGCCGGGAAGGTGGACCAGGCGCTGCGCCTCGTGCGCATGCAGGAGATCAGCAGCCGCCGTCCCGCCCAACTCTCCGGCGGCCAACAGCAGCGTGTGGCGCTGGCACGCGCCATCGTCAACGAGCCGAAGCTGCTGCTGCTCGACGAGCCGCTGAGCGCGCTCGACCGTAAGATGCGCAAGGAGATGCAGATCGAACTGAAGGACCTGCAACGCCGGCTCGGCGTCGGCTTCCTGCACGTCACGCACGACCAGGAGGAGGCGTTCGCACTTTCGGACTGGGTGATCGTGATGAATCATGGGCTGATCGAGCAGCAGGGCGAGCCGACGACAATCTATCGCCGCCCGGCCAACGCCTACGTCGCCGACTTCATCGGCGGCGCCAACCTGATCCCCGGCATCGTGCGTGTGCGCGAGCGCGACGCCGCGACTATCGAGACGCCGTTCGGCCGCGCCCTCGCTCCATGCGCGCCTGCGGTTGCCGGCGGCCGGCCGGCATCGCTCTGTCTGCGGCCAGAGCAACTGACCATCTCTGCCGGGCACGACGGCGAGCTTGTCGGCACGGTCACTCACGTCGTGTTCCAGGGGGCGGAGTGGCTGGTCGAGGTGACGGCGGGCCCGGCGCGACTACAGGTGAACTGTCGCGACGAGACGCCGCCGGAAGTTGGAGTTTCCGTCAGGCTGGCCTACGAGCCGGGCCGGGCGTGGATCGCCGACGGCGTTCTGGCCGCGGCGGCGAAGTGAGCGGCTGATGGAGCGGCATCGTCGGCGCGCGATTGCCTTGCTGATCGGGCCGGTGATGCTCGCGGTGGCGCTGCTCTGCCTCGCGCCGCTGGCGCTGCTGTTCATCTACAGTTTCTTCCACGTCGATTTTGTCGATATCGTCAGGCAGCCCGGGCTCGGAAACTACAGCAAGGTCCTGTCCAGCCCGACCTATCGCACGCTGATCCTGCGGGCGCTGTGGCATGGGGTGCTGGTTGCGGCGATCACGGCGGCGATCGCCTATCCGGTGGCGTTCTTTATTGCCAAGCACGTGCGGCACCTCAAATCGGCCTTTCTCACTGCACTGCTGATCCCGCTCTACACCGGCGACCTCGTGCGCATCTTCGCCTGGCGGGTGGTGCTCGGCACGGAAGGCGTGCTGAACTCGTTCTTTCTCTGGATCGGCGTGATCCACGCGCCCATTCAGGTGCTGCTGTTCAGCCCGGCCGCAACCCTGATCGTGCTGACCTACGACTATCTTCCGTTCATGGTGTTCGGTCTGTGGCTTGGCTTCGAGGGGCTTGATGACAAACTGCTGGAAGCGGCGGAAGATCTCGGCGCCGGCCGCGTTGCCATCTTCCGCCGCATCGTGCTGCCGCTGACTGCGCCGGGTCTGCTGGCCGGCGGCATGATGGTGTTCGCGCTCGTCGTCGGCGACTATCTCACGCCGCAGTTGATCGGCGGGTCGTCCGGCGTGACGGTGATCAGCGCCATCAACGACCTGTTCGGCACCGCCTTCGACTGGCCGATGGGTTCGGCCATCGCGTGGTCGCTGCTGGCAGCCATGGCCGTGCCGGTCGCCCTCGCCGCGATTCTTGGCCGGCGCATGACGTGGGGCGGTCCCGTGCTGGCGGAGAAGTAGCCGATGGGAGCGCTGTTGCGGTTCTATCTGGCGCTGGTCTATGCGTTCATGTACCTCCCGATCGCGGTCGTGGCGCTGTTTTCGTTCAACAGCTCGGAAATGATCGCCTTCCCGCTGACCGGCTTCACTGCCGACTGGTATGTGCAGGCGATCGGAGACGAACGTCTGTTGCGTGGCCTCGGCATCACCTTTCTGGTTGCCATCCCGACGGCACTGATCGCAACGGTGCTGGGCGGCATGGCGGCGCTGGCACTCACGCGCTACCGCTTCCCCGGCAAGGCGGCCTTCGCGGCGATGCTGGTGGTGCCGTTTTTCATCCCGAAAATCATTATTGCGGTGGCCGACGTGATCGCGCTCGCCGAGTTTCGCCTGCCGCATTCCGCGCTGACGATGGTGGTCGCGCAGTCGCTCATCGTGCTGCCATTCAGCGCAATGGTGATCGCCTCGGTCCTGATCCGGCTCGACCGCAAGCTAGAGGAGGCCGCACAGGATCTCGGTGCGACCGGCTGGCAGGTGTTCCGCTATGTGCTACTGCCGCTGATGCGCAACGGCCTGATGGCGGCGTATTTCCTCGCGTTCGTCATCTCGTCGTCGGAGTATGTCGTGACCTCGTTCGTCAGCGGGCGTGCCCAGCCGCTCTCGATCCTCGTTGCATCGGACTTCCGCTTTCACCTGTCGCCGAAACTGAACGCGCTGGCCACCATGATCGTGACCATGAACGTCGCCATCATCGCGGCGAGCGAAATTCTGCGCCGGCGCGCGAGGGGCACCCTGGCGTGAAACGAAACCGGCCGACTGCCGGGCAACGCATCGGCAGATAACAGGGATCTGTTGCAAACTCCGGCGCGGGTGTGGTTGGGGTAGAAAGGCGGACACGGGACGGTAGGCGGCGCGCCGGCAGCGGTCCTGCACCACCGTCCCGTCGGCATTGGCCGGCATGCAGTCGCCGATCCCCGTCGCGACCATGCCCGGTATGGTGGCTCTCGACACCGGGTAGCTGCCGTGGCGCGCCGCCGGCATCTCGGCCGAACGGCCGGTTTCCAGCACGCCGTTGCGCAGCGTGCTCACAGGCGTCCTGCGTGGGCGACCTCGTATAGCGTCCGCGCGGCCTCCTGCGTCAGCTTCACCGGGTTGCCGCCAGCGGTGGGATCGACGATGGCCATGGCGCAAAACTCGCCGATCCGATCGAGCGGGACGCCGAATTCGGCCAGCGTGTGCGGCACACCCACGGCACGGCGCAGATCCAGCACCCAGGCGAGGAACGCATCGAAGCTTGCGTCCAACCCGAGATAGGCGGCCAGCCGCGCGATGCGTTCGGCCACGGCGTTGCGGTTGAACGCCAGCACGTACGGCATGAACACCGCGTTGGTCATGCCGTGATGCGTGTTGCAGATCGCGCCGATCGGGTGCGACAGCGCGTGCATCGCCCCCAGCCCCTTCTGGAACGCGGTGGCTCCCATCGCGGCGGCGGCCATCATGGCGGTGCGCGCCGCGATATCGTGGCCGTCCGCCACCACGCGGCGCAGGTTCGCATGCACGAGCCGCATCCCCTCGGCAGCGATGCCGTCGGCCAGCGGATGGAAGCCCGGCGCGCAATACGCCTCCAGGCAGTGCGACAGCGCATCCATGCCGGTGCCGGCCGTCAGCACCGCGGACAACCCGACCGTCAGCTCCGGATCGCAGATCACCACCTTCGGCATCATGCGGGGGTGGAAGATCACCTTCTTGGTGTGCTTGGCCTCGTTGGTGATCACGCCGGCGCGGCCGACCTCCGAGCCGGTGCCGGCAGTAGTGGGCACGGCGACGATCGGTGCGATGGCATCGGTGTCGGCGCGCGTCCACCAGTCGCCGATGTCCTCGAAATCCCACATCGGGCGGGTCTGCCCGGCCATGAACGCGATCACCTTGCCGGCATCGAGTGCGGAGCCGCCGCCGAACGCGATCACGCCGTCATGCCCGCCGTCACGGAAGGCAGCGATGCCGTCATGCACGTTGCTTTCCACCGGGTTGGGCTGCACGCGGTCGAACACCGCGCCGCCCGCGTCGTTGTCCTCCAGGATCGCCAGCGCACGCGCGATCATCGGCAGGCGCGACAGGCCGGGGTCGGTGACCAGCAGCGGGCGGATGATGCCGGCGGCGCGGCACACTTGCGCCAGCTCGGCGATGCGGCCGGGGCCGATGCGTACGGCGGTGGGGTAGCTCCAGTTGGCGGAGAGCGTCATCGGATGCTGGTCCTGAGATGGTCGGATTTCGGGCGGGTCAGCGCTTCGTAGCCGATGCGCGAGACCGTGACACCCCTGCCGGTGTTCGTCGCGCCGGCCCAGGCCAGCGCTGGGTCCAGACAGTCGCAGCGGTTCACGAACACGGTGCCGGTGTCAATCTCCGCGCCGATCGCCGCCGCCGCGTCGGCATCCTGCGTTCATCCCGAGGCGGTCAGCCCGAACGGGGTGTCGTTTATCAGCGCGATCGCCTCGGCAACCCCTCGCAGATTGACGTCGAGGATCCGACGATCGACGGCGGCGCGGTCGTCATCAAGATGTTTCAGATGCGCGACCGCTTCGCCATGCGGCTGGCCGATTACAAGGACGAAGAAGGTGGAGTCGCCCGCTTGGGAAGTGTTCGGGACGCCTTTAACCCACCCTTTGGGCCGTTCGCGCTCGCCACGACCGCGATCGGACAGGAGGGCCTCGATCTGGAGCAGCGCGAAGGCCGTGTTCACCGCTTCAAGGGCCATGCGATCCGACTAAATCTGGCTTATCGACAACTCGATGTCGTTCGCGGCCAAGGCTCGGCGTCGGAAGATCCTTGGAAAGCGATGTTCGACGCCGCGCAAGCGCAGCCCGACATCGACACCGATCTCATCCCCTATTGGATTTACGAAGGTCCGGTCAAAGTCGAGCGTCGCGTTCCCATGCGGCCGTTCAGCCGCCAGGGCCGCCTCGAATGGCTGAAGCGCAGCCTGAAGGTCTATCGGTGGCGTTCGTACAGTCACGCTGGGAGGATCTGCTGGAATATTTCCACAGCTTGTTGGGAACGGACATGGTGGCCGAAGATCTCGCGGAGCTGCAAATCCGCCTGGAGCCATAGCTCGGAACCTGGCCACGCCAACGCCGTGCGCTGAGCGGCCCATGTCGATACCCTAGCCGGCGAAGGCGGCGGATCGCTCGCCGACGATGGCGATCACCTTGTCTTGCGCCGCTTTGGCCGCCTCGGACTGGCCCGCGAAATCGGGTAGGCGCAGTGTGACCGTACGTTCCGCCAGGCGCGCGGCGAGCTCAGCCATTGCCGCCTCGGCGTCACCGGCCGTCAGACCGATGGCTCGCGCCAGAGCCAAGAAGTCCTGCGGGCTCAGGCGGTCATCCTTGCCGTTGAGTTTCAGAGCCATGCGGTCGCCGCCAAGGCCGGGGAAAACCCGTGTGGTGACGGCGTCATAGAGCGGTGCGAAACGCACCGTAGTAAACGCCTTGACTCCCGGGGCGGCCGTCTTCAGCATCGCGAGGTTCTTCAGGTGCATGTCGCCATCGGCGATCAGCCAAGCGAAGACCGCGCGGCGGAACATGATTTCGAGGTCGGCGGCCGGATCAGTCGATAGCGGGCGCAGGCCCCTGGCCATGCGTTCGATCGTGCCGTCGTATTTCGCTGAGGCCGGAAGATCCAAAATGGAGCAAAAATCTTCCAAAGCCAGGCGGCGCTGATCCTGCGGACCACGCCGGATGTCGAAACGCTCGACCACCAAGGCCGGCGACATGCCGTCCGGCATCTCGATCAACGCCGCCGCCGGCACCTCAAAGCGAGCGGCACGGCCGAACTCGAGGCAAAGCCATTCGACGACAGGCAGCGTCTCAAACCCGGCCGTGCCGGCCGGTTTGAGAATGTGCGTGAACGGCTGGTCGATGGCTGGGACAAGATTGCCATCGGCGACGAGGCTCATCGGAGCCTTGATCTGGACGCCCGACAGGCGGGGCGTCTCGGCGCGCGCAAAGATCTGCGCGAGCTTTTGTTCAAAGGTCTCGTCGATCTCCCCGCGCGCCGGCCCGGCATAGCGTCCGATGAACCGGCCCGCATCGGTGAAGGCAGCAAGCGGCGTAGCGAGGACGTCGGCCGGCAAGGCGGCCAGCTCCCCGGGGCTTTGGACGATGACGATGTTCGACATGTAGCGCCGGCCGCGCCGAAGCGCCTCGCGTTCGTCGCGTTCATGCAGAACCTGCGCGAGCCATCCTTCGGGCAGGAGCGACTCGATGAAGGCCGAGAGCTTTCCCGGCGTGGTCTCCCGCACCAGCGCCGGCCCGGTGCGCTTTTGAGGTTTCCATCGCCATTCGAAACCGTCATGGGCGAGCCGGCCGAGCGGCTCGCCGTGCCATGCGACCAGAAGGTCGAGCGCCGCCTTGTTGACCGGAGCCTTGGCCTTTCCCGGCTGGGCCAGAAGGAAGCGCTCAGCACCCTCGCCCTCGCGATACCAAGCATTCTCGCGCGCCAGTGCCCAGACTGCGTCAGCTGCGGCCTTCGGGGAACCGTGCTCTTCGACCAGACGCGCCGCCATCTGGGTTCGCATGTCCGCGGTGACCGCGCTGGCGTGTTCACTCCTCAGCCGAAAGGCTTCCAGGAATCGCTGGCGGGGCGACGACACATCGATGCGCAACTCCCCCAGATCGTCGCCGACCACCGCGACGGCGGTCGACGGATGCGGCGGCGCCTTGTTCTGAACGATCTCAAGGGTGCGCAGGCGGGTGCGTTGATTGCGCCGGCCGCTAATGAAAAGCCGTCCGTCCGGCGTGGGCGCAAAAAGAACCGCGCTCGCTGATGACATATAGGCGTTTGGGTAGAGATAATGGGCGATACGAACGGCATGGCCGAGGATCGCGGTCTCTGCGTTCCCGGCGTGATCGACATAAACGCCGCGGACAAGCTGTATCAGCTCGCCCGATTGGGCCCGAAGGTGCGCCCGCTTGGCGTCGATAGTTTCGCCGACAAGGTGGATGGCCATCGGATTATACCGCATCTCAGGTGCGCGTTAAATCCCATCAGTGGCTAAGAAGTCAAGAATTATAGCGCATCTAAGATGCTGGATAATGCCGCCGTTTGCTGACCATGCGGCACCCGTACCGAGGTGCTCGACCCTGCGAGGCTCACGCGCCATCGGCTGAGGCCGGGCGCGGCGGCCCCGCCGGGGTGCGGGCGAGGGTTCCGCATTTTTCGGAATTCCTCGCGTTTTTGCCAGGCATTGGCGGGACGGCAATGGGGCTTCTTGCAACGATGACTCCCGAGGAGGGAGCCATGGCGATGCTGCGATGGGTTGCGCTGGGGGCCGGCGTGCTGGTGGCACTGCCGGCCGCGGCGCAGGACGCTGCGCCGTATGTGCCGGGGCAGCATTGGCTCGAGCGGGGGAGCGAGGGCTGGTTCTGGTACGAGGATCCGCCGGCCGGGACGCGGCCGGCGCCGGTCCAGGCGCCTGCGCCGTCACCGCCGCCGGTTGCCCCGCCCACGGCGCCGCCGCCCAAGGCGGCGGAGAGCGCTGACCCGGCGCCGCTCTCGGCGGCCTGGTTCCGCGCCAATCTGGAACACTACCGCGAGCAGGCGATCGACCGTCCGTCGCCAGAGAACGTTGCGAGCTACCTCTATTTGCAGCGGATCATGATGGACAAGGCGGACGCCTTCGCCGAGGCGGCGCAGGCGGCGGTGGCGTCGGACCCGCTGCTGGATGCCAACAACGAGCGCCCGCTGGGAACGGCGGCGGCCAACGCGGTGACGCAGATTGCCGCCCAGGCACAGGATGGCCTGCTGCGGCATGTCGCGGGCTTCGCGGGCTTCATGCTGTTTGTGCGCTCGGACTGCCTGATCTGCGCGCAGCAGATCGCCACCGTGCAGATGTTGAACCGGCAGTTTGGCTTCCGCGTACTGGTAGTTTCGCTCGACGGCGCGCCGCCGCGCGGCGTCACGATGCCCGGCCTGCTGCGCGATGCCGGCCAGGCGGCGCGCCTTGGCGTACGGCAGGTGCCGGTGCTGTTCGTGATGCGGCCGCCGGCGACGGTGGTGCCGGTTTCGTACGGTGTGCTGACGCTGGAAGACCTGAAGGCCCGCGTGCTGCTGCTGGCGCGGCAGGCGCAGTGGGTGTCCGAGGACGCCTGGCGGGCGACGCAGCCGGTGTCGCATCGCTCGCTGGCGGCGCTCGACGCGACGATCACGCCGGAGCTGCTCGCCGACCCGAAAGCGCTGGTCGCGCATATCCGAGCGGTGCTGCAGGGGGAGCCGGGGTCGTGACGATGTTTTGCGCGATGCGGCGCCGCCTGTCGGTCGGGCTGCTGATGGCGGTGCTGCTCGGCCTGCTTGGACCGCTTCCGGCGTCGGCGGATCTCACGCAGGAAATGGCCCAGATGTTCAACGGGCTGGCGGTCGCCGTGCCGCCCAGCGTGGACAGCATGTCGCGCGAAGGCATGATCAGCGGCGGCAGCATCGATATCCATAGCCAGATGATGTATCAGAACATCGTCTCGTTCGTCCCGCCGAGTTTCGAGGCGGGTTGCGGCGGCATCGACTTTTATGCCGGCAGCTTCAGTTTCATCAACGCGGCGCAGTTCACCGCGCTGCTGAAGTCGATCGCCGCGAACGCCATGGGCTATGCCTTCCAGGTCGCCTTGTCCGATATGTGCCCGACCTGCATGAGCGTGATCGACGATCTGCAGCGCAAAATCCAGCAGCTGAACCAGGCGTTCTCCAACTCGTGCCAACTGGCGCAGGGCCTGGTCAATGACACGACGAGCGCGATCACGGGTCAGCAGAACACCGGCGCCTCGCTGATCGACACGGTGGCGGGCCTGGGGGACGTGTTCCAGTCGTTCTCGAACGTGACGGGTCAATCCCCCGTGGTGCAGGCGGCCACCAGCGCACCGGCGCAGACGCAGCAGCAGTTGCAGGGCAATGTGGTCTGGCGCGCGCTGGTGACGCAGAACGCGGCCGGCTGGTACGGCTTTGGCGACAACGCGCTGCTGGAAGTGATGATGAACCTCTCCGGCACGGTCATCGTCGGCGGGCTGGCGGCGCAACCCGGTGGGACCGGCAGCCCGAACTTCCAGACTTCGACTCTTGATCCGACCCCGGATCTGCTGAGCACTCTCATCCAGGGCGGCACGGTGACGATTTCGACCTGCACCGACGGGTTCTCGCCGGACCAGTGCCTCTCGCTCGCGCAGGCGCCGGTGACGATCACCGGCTTCAATGAGATGCTGCTACAGGCCTTCCTGGGCACCGGTGCCACCTGGGACGGCACCGGCGGAACCTCGCCGGGGATCATCCTGAAGGTATCGACCGGAACGCCGCTGACCACGAGCGAGCAGCAGGTGCTTGATCTGCTGCCGGACGGCATCGGCGGGCTGATCGTCCGCCTCGCGAGCCACAGCCCGGACGCCGCGACCATTCTCGCGCTGCGCACCATCCCGCAGACCTCGCTCGCGCTCGCGCGCAGCCTGATGATCGGTCTGCTTGCCGGGGTGGACGCATCGATCGCGGGGTCGCAGGACGTGAACGCACCGCGGGTGGGAAAGCTGATCGTGCGCGCGCGCTCGGAAATCCTGCAATCGGTGCTGGCGCTACAGGCGCGCTACGGCAGCCTGGCGACGGTGGCGGACACCTATCGCAGCCTGATGCAGACGCTCTCCGCGCAGCCGTTCACGGTGCCCAACAACATCATGCCGCCCTGAGGTGGGCCATGCTGACGTTCTATTCGCTGGGCGACATCAATTTTCTCTACCAGGTCGTGCTCGGCCTGCACATGGTTTTCGGGGCCAGTGATTTTCTGGCAATGGTCACGGTGGCGGCGCTGTTCGGCGCCGTCCTGGTGATCTTCCAGAGCGTCGCGGCGGGCGGCTTCTATATTGATGTGCCGCGGCTGTTTGCCGGCTGGCTGCTCTACAGCATCGCCTTCGTGCCGCAGACCGACGTTGTGATCGAAAGTGCCTACACCGGCGCGGCGATGGGGCCGGTTCCGGTGCCAGTGGGCGTTGCCTATGCGGGCGCGGTGATCTCGGAGGTCGGGTTGCGGATGACCGAGCTGTTCGAGACGGCGTTCTCGGCGCCGCCGATGTCGCAGACCGGGTTCGCCTCGGCGCTCGAGACAATCAAGAAGGTCCGCCTCAACACGCTGTCGCTGCTGCAATGGGGCAGCGCCAATGCGCCGGTCGCCGGCAGCGACGTGCATCAGAGCTGGGTCAACTATTTCAAGGAATGCACCATCCCGGGCGTGCTGCGGGGCACGATCAACATCAATCAGATGATGCAGGCGCCGAGCTTCATCAGCGCCGTCGAGCTGAATTCGCCGGTTAACATGGCACGCATCTATATCGGCGCCGGGCCGCAGGATCTCGACTGCGCAACCGCCTGGACGCAGCTGTCCGCCTTCACGACCAGCGTGTTCCTGCCGGCGCTGGAAGATGTGCTCTCGAACGTCATTCCTGGCGGCCCGGTGATGACCGCGATCGGCACTGCGCTCAGCGGGCTCGGGCTGAGTAGCGTCAACCCGCAGGACTTTTTGCTGTCGTCGGTGCTGGTCCCGGTCTATCTGGAGGCCTCGGCTGCGGACGCGGAGGAGACCTACAAGTTCAGCTATGCCAAGGAAGTCTCGGATGCGATCCGCGCCCGCAACTCCGAGTGGATGGCGAGCCAGTCGATCTTTGACAGCTATGTCAGCCCGGTGCTGACCTTCATCGAGGGGTTCGAATATGCGGTAACGCCGCTTTTGGTGCTGCTGCTGGTGGGCGGGGCGCCGGTGGCGGGGATTGCCAGCAAATATCTGTACCTGCTGGTGTGGATCCAGCTTTGGTATCCCTGCATGAGCATCGTGAACCTCTATCTCTACGATGTGGTCACGGCGAAGCTGGCGGCGCTGGCCGGCAACGGCAGTCCGCTCAGCAGCCTGGCGGGGGTGATGCTGGGCGACAATGTGGTCGCGACCTGGCTGGCGACCGGGGGGATGCTGGCGGCGGCGGTGCCGGAACTCAGCCTGCTGCTGGTGGCCGGCGGCTCCGTCGTGGCGAACAGCTTCGTCAACCATCTCGGACGGACCAATACGATCGATCCGACGGTGGCGGCCCCGCGCGAGGTCGGACAGCAGTTTTCCTTTGCGAGCTTCGCGCCGCTGATGACGTATGACCCGACGCTGGGGCCGCGGGCGACGGGCGCGGAGCGGGTGCTGCCGGAGTTCAGATACGGCCGCGACAGCACGCAGCAGGTGGAGAGCGCGCACAGCCGGATGGAGAGCAGCCTGGCGGAGTTCCGTTCGGCGCTCGCGAACATGGCGAGCAGCACCGCCGGGCATGATGCCCGCGGCGGCCGGACGGACGCGATCAATCACAGCACCTCGGCGGCGCATGGGGAGGTATATCAGACCGCGAGCCAGCGGATGGCCAATGTCGCCGACGCCATCGCGCACGACTACGGCGTCTCGCGCGACCAGGCGCTGCAATGGGGCGTCCAGGCAGCGCTGTGGGGACAGACGAGGTTTGGTCCTGGCGTAACTGGGCAAGGCAAGGGCGCAGCCGGAGTATCAGACACCACACACCTGACGGACGCGCAGCGGACGGCGATCGAGCAGCGTTTCGCGCAGGCATTCCAGCAGGATCAGACATTGCGCGACGATCTCACGCGCGCCGCCGCGCGCGACGTGCGCGAGAGCCGCGAGGACTCCTATTTCAACAGCGATGCGCTGCGCTCGGAACAGACGGTGCAGCGCGCGGCGGCGAACGCTTTCAGCGCCACCGAGACCTGGCAGGCGTCGGTGCGGCAGTCGGAGTCGATGGGCGTGGCGCAGTCGATACCGGCACAGGCCGCGGTGCAGGCGGTGGTGAACAATCCGCAGGCGATGGATCAGCTGGGGCGGGAGATCATGCATTATCGCCTCGCCGGCTCCGCCAGGAATTTCGAGATCGGGCAGCCGGGTTTGGAGCGGCAGTTCGGATCGCGCGGCGGGGCGCAGGTGTATGCCGGTCTTGCCGCGCTGGCCGGGCTGGCCGGGAATTCAGAGGGCGCGCTGCCGAGTGAATTCGAGCGCGAGATGTATCAGGGCGGCCTGAACCGGGTTCTGTCGCTGGCTCTGCCGACCGGGTTCGCGGCACCCGTGGGGACGGCGGACAACCGCGGGCTGACCGCACGCACGCTGTCGTCGCCGGCGACCGGGCTTTCGCCCAGGACCATGTCGCTGGGCCAGGCGGCCAATGACGCCATTCGCAAGGCAGGCGGCGATGTCGCGAGCGGCGATCCGGCTGTGACATTCGCCGCCAACCGGCAGGCCTCGGTGGAGCAGGCAACCGAGGCGGCGAGGCCGGTGGCCGAGAAGCTGGTCGGGATGGACACGCAGCAGACGCGGCGGGATTTGGCGCCGCGGCTCCCGGAGCGGGTGCAGAATTTCTTCTCGTCGTTGGGCGAGGACGTATCGCATATCGGCGATGCGTTCTTTGCCTCGTCGCGGGCAGCACATGTCGCCGAGGCGTCGGGCTTCGCGATCGATCACGGGATTACGCCGGCCCAGGCAGGGTATTACGGTCTTGCGGCGGTGATCGGCGACGGGTTCGAGGAGACCGATCCCTGGTCGGTAACGCGGGTGCCGGTGGCCGAGCGGCCGTTGCTGGTCAAGGCCGAGGCGGCGGTTCGCCAGGAGGCGGTGGCGCACAATGTCGATCCCGAGAAGGTGGTGCAGCGGCTGCGTCAGGCGGCAGTCGGCAGCGGCAACACCAACGCGGCGCGCATTCTTGAAAACCTCGCGCGATCGGATCAGCTTAACGGAATGACCGGTTCAATGCCGGAGCCGCTGGTGCAGGCGGTGCGCCGCATGGGAAGCGGAAGTCATTAGGCAGCGGAGAGGCAGAAGTGGAAGTCGTTGTCCTGGTTCTCTTCCTCGTGGCCGGTGCGTTGATTCTGCTGCGCGGATCGAAAGCGAAAGAGACGGAACGCAAACGCGTGGAGGAGTTCGCGAGCGGCTTGCTTGTGCGCTTCTCCGACGCCGATCTGGTTGCGGAGGTGGAGCGCCGCCGGCAGGTGGATCCAGTGGGTTTCGCGCGTCGGATAGAAACCGGCGAAAAGAACGGCGAGAGCGTCGCGGAAGCGCTTGCCGCGGAGTTGGAGCGGCAAAGGCAGAGCGGATTTTCGTCGGGTTATGCAGCGGGTGATCCCATCATCTCATAGTCCCAGGCCTCTGTCCCGCGGGCGCTGTGGCGTGGGGACCGGCGAAGGCTCGGGTGAGGCCTCCGGCTGTCGCGGCCGATCGATCGCTCCGATCTCGGCCAACGAAGGCTCTGGAACATGGCGGGGCACCTGCGCCGCGGTCGCTTCCTGCACGAGGCGGGCGAGTTCGGCGCCGTCGAGCGCCGAGGCTTTCAGCCCGGCGCGCGTCTCGATCGCGGCGATCAGCCGGCTGCGATCGTCGGTGACGATGATCGCCTCGTCCTTGTGGCGGCTGATCCCGACATAGAACGACGCCTGGTTGATCAGGTTGATGCGCGCCGACTCTGCATGGAAGATGGTACGTGCGACCGTCGCGCCCTGGGCGCCATAGGTGGTCGCGGTGTAGCCGTAATCGAGCGTCTGATCCCGCCGTTGCGTCAGATCGAGGGTGACGTCGACGCCCCGATCCAGCCGCACCGTAACCGCCGTGCCGGCGGCCGCGGCCACGGTGCCAAGGTCGCCGCGCCGAAGATCGCGCGCCGGATCGCGGCTTTCCCAGCGGACCCGGTCGCCCGCCTGCAAGGCGAGCGGCTTTGCTTCGAACACCTCGGCGGACTTGCTGCCCCAACGTTCCGGGTGCCACAGAACCGTCGTGCCGTCGCCGCGCAGCAGCGTGACGCTGTTGCCGGCGTGGTCGGTGGCCTGCACGGCGAGATAGCTGTCCTTCGCGATGCGCGTCTCCGCCGTGCGCCCGTATCCGCGCGTAAAATGCACGATGTCGCCGGGCTGGTAGCTGCTGGCTAGTTGCTTTTCGGCGTCACTGAGGCCGTGGGCGATGAGGCGCTCACCGCGGGCCTCGGGGCCGGCGAGTTCGCCGGTCAGCTGTAGCTTGGTGCGGATCGTGAGGTTGGTTTGCTCCTTGCCCTTGCGGCTCGGGTCGATGACCAGCGTGTGGGCGCGCTCGGTGGCGCCGAGGCCGGCATAGGTACTGGCGATCAGATGGATGCGTTCGTCGCGGTCGTGGCTTTCGTGGACGCGCCCGCCGCTGGCGCGGATCAGATCGATGGCGCGCCCGGCGTCCTTGTCGAGCACGGCGCGCACCGCAGCGCGTCCCTCGGCCGAGGTCTGGCGGACGATTTCCTCCAGCCGGAAGGTGCGGATGCCGTGTTCCTGCACCTGTGCGAAGGGCCGGCCGGCTTCAACGCTCGGGAGCTGGCGCAGGTCGCCGGCGAGCACGACGCGGGCGTTCTGCTGCTCGGCGGCTTGCAGCAGGTCGGCGAGCTTGTTGGTGCCGGCCATCGACGCTTCATCGACGATCCAAACCTGATGCGACGGTCCCATGAAGAGGTTGCTCAGCTGTTGCAGGGCGGTGCGGGGCGCCGTCGCGGCGGCGGCGAGGTCGGCCAGGTGCTGGTGGATGGTTTTCGCCTCGCTGCCGAGGGCGCGGCCGAGTTCGGTCGCGGCCTGATTGGTCGGCGCGAGCGCGATCACCGCGAAGCCGCGACCGCGTGCGGCGCCGGCATAGGTAGCGAGCACAGTGGTGGTCTTGGCGGTGCCGGCAAACCCCTGGACGGCGATGACGCGGTCCTCGGCGGCGAGCAGTCCGCGCGTTGCCGCGCGCTGGTCGGCGGTCCAGGCATAGCCCATCTCTACGCCGGCTGCCTCGGCGCGGGCGATCACGGCCTCTGCCGTGTCGGCACGGAGCAGCGGCAGGTAGGTGTTACGGCCGCGCGCGACGACGGCGAGCAGACGCTCTTCGGATTTGATCGCCTCCGGCGTCGTATAGCCGGGCAGCTTTGTGTCGCGCCCGGCCGTGAGCGTCGGTTCGACGACCGCGCGCGGCACCAGCTTGCCGAGCGATTCGAAGCTGGCGATGGCGGCCTGCACCGCATCGGGGGAGGATTTGCCAAAGGCCAGGCGGGTGGCGGTCACGGTCAGGCCGTCGGCCAAGAAGGCGGCCTGGCGTTCGGAGAGGACGGCGATGGCGCGGCTGACGGCAAGCACGGCGTCCCTGGAGACGGCGGCGGGCGGCTCGGGCATCGCCGCGGCGCGCGCGCTCGCCTGCTCATGCAGCGCGGTCAGCGGCGAGAGGACCGAACCGGCATGCGATCGCCAATGGACGGCGATTTGTTCGCGATCGACGGCGGTTTTGGCGCTGCGAGTGCGCACGGCGGCGGCCTCCGCCTGCGCGGGGGTGGCGGTCTCGCGCGTGAGGCCCTGGGCGTGCAGGCGTTGCTCGACTTCGCGCGCGCGGCTCGAGAAGGCGGCGATCAGCTCCTGGGACACCCCCTTGATCTCGAAAGTGAGGTCTTTTGCGGGGACGATCTCGTAGCCGAGCCGGGTGACTTCGGCGGCGAGGAATTGCCGGTAGAGGATGCCGGTCTCCTTCTGGTGCTGGAAGATCGGCCGGGATTCGATGCTGCGCCAGGTGCCGGCGCGATCCAGCGTGGCGTTGAGCACGACGGCGTGGGTATGGAGCTGCGGCTCCTGGTTGCGGTTCATGTCGTGGCGGAACAGGGCGACCGCGAGCGTGCCGGTCTGCGTCAGGATGATCTTTTGGCCGGCGCGGATGCGGGTGTGGGTGAGGGTCGCCTCGACATGGGCGAGGGTGGCCAGGACCGCCTTGTCGTGCGCCGCGATCAGGCGGGTATCACCCGCGACCTCGGCCATGATCGAGACCGATTTCGGGGCCGAGAAGGTCAGATCCCAGCCAGGCTTGTGCTGCCATTCGCCGTTGCGCT
>JAJZVE010000557.1 GCA_021845835.1 Pseudomonadota bacterium
CGCGCTCGACGCCGCGCGGGAACCCGCCGGCACGCTGCTGGCGGCGCTGGCGCTGTGCAACGACGCGGCGCCGGACGCCACGGGCGGGATGCTCGGCGACCCGACCGAGGTGGCGCTGGGACGCGCCGCGGCGGCGGCCGGCATCGACACGGCGGCGCGCGAGGCCGCCACGCCGCGCGTGCTGGAACTGCCGTTCGATTCCGAGCGCAAGCGCATGACCACGCTGCACCGGATGCCGCAGGGCGGCATCGCCTATACCAAGGGCGCGCCGGAAACCGTGCTGGCCCGCTGCGTCGCGGTCGCGACCGGCGCCGGCGCGGTCCCGCTCGACCGCGGCGCGGCCGACCGGGTGGCGGAGGCGATGGCGGCGGACGGGCTGCGCGTGCTCGCCGTCGCCTGCCGGCGCTGGGACGCGCTGCCGGAGGACCATGCGGAGGCGGCGATCGAACAGGACCTGACGCTGCTCGGCTTCGTCGGCCTGCTCGATCCGCCGCGCCCGGAGGCCGCCGCCGCCGTCGCCACCTGCCGCGCCGCCGGGATCACGCCGGTCATGATCACCGGCGACCATCCGGTCACCGCCCGCGCGATCGCGCGGCAGATCGGCCTGCTCGACGACGCCGGCGCGGTGATGACCGGGCGCGAGCTGCAGGCGCTGACCGATGCGGCGCTGCAGCGGCGGGTGCGCGACGTGCGCGTCTATGCCCGCGTCGATCCGGCGCAGAAGATCCGCATCGTCGCCGCCCTGCAGGCGGCCGGCGAGGTCGTGGCGATGACCGGCGACGGCGTCAACGACGCGCCCGCGCTGGCGCGCGCCGAGATCGGCGTCGCGATGGGGCAGGGGGGCACCGACGTCGCGCGGGAGGCGGCGAGCCTGATCCTGCTGGACGACAATTTCGCCACCGTGGTCGCCGCCGTGCGCGAGGGGCGGCGCATCTACGACAACATCCGAAAATTCATCCGCTTCGTCGTCACCTGCAACGCCGCCGAGATCGCGACCATCTTCCTCGCCCCGTTCCTCGGCCTGCCGGTGCCGCTGCTGCCGATCCAGATTCTCTGGATGAACCTCGTCACCGACGGCCTGCCGGGCCTCGCGCTCGCCGCCGAGCCGGCCGAGGCCGACATCATGCGCCGCCCGCCGCGCCCGCCGCGCGAGGGCCTGTTCGCGCGCGGCATGGCCTGGCAGGTGGCCTGGGTCGGGCTGCTGATGGCCGGGGTCACGCTGCTCACCCAGGCCTACGCGGTGCGGGCCGGGCTGCAGCACTGGCGGACCATGGTGTTCACCGTGCTGACGCTGACCCAGATGTGGCAGGTCATGGCGATCCGCTCGGAGCGGGTGGCGCTGTGGCGGCAGGGCATCCTGTCCAACAAACCGCTGCTCGGCGCGGTGCTGCTGACCTTCGTCCTGCAGCTCGCGGTGATCTACCTGCCGCCGCTCAACCCGATCTTCGACACGGCGCCGCTGACCCTGGCCGAGCTGCTCGCCTGCCTCGCGCTGTCGAGCATCGTGTTCTGCGCGATCGAGGCCGGCAAGCGCCCTGGCGCCGGCGGCCCCGACCGTTCCCGGCCATCCCGGCACCCGAAGGGCGGATGACGGGCCGAGCGGCGCCGCGTCCGCACCGACAAATCCCTCTGGACTGTGGCGCCGACGCCACAGGTCAGCGCCGCTGATCCTGGCAGCGTCAGGGCCCCCGCGCGGCCGGCCATCCCCGCGGCGGGCAAGGCGCCGCCGCGGAAACAGGTTCGCCAGGGCGCATCCACCCAGGGCCGACGCGCCGGAAAAGGGTGCGTCAAAATCCTAGTTGCAAAACCATATTCAGTTCGGATAAATGCTCTGGTGTGTCGACGAAACAGTTCGGATGTGTTCCTGTTTGGGAACGCAAAACAGGTGCAAGGGGGGCGCGGTATGGGGCGGATCGGTCATCTGGCGATCATGGGGGCGCTGCTGAGCCTGGCGGCGATCCGGCCGGCGGCGGCGGGGACGGTGGCGTTCACGCCGGCAGCTTTTCCCTCCAGCGGCTACGCGGCGACGCTGGATATCGGTAGCGAAACCATCACGGCCAGTTGCAGCGCATCGGCTTGTGCCAATTTCGAGCTAAGCCAAGCTGGCAGCGGTCTTGCGTTCACCGTGTCCAGTTCAACCGGCTCCTTGCTCAGTTCCACCAATGGCGCTTCTAACGATCTTACCATTTCCATTGATGTTAGCGGTCCGACCAGCATCTCCAATGCGCTGTTCACCTTTACCGAAACGGGGGCGACCAGCACCGACGCAGGCCTGATGGTGCCGTCGGCGACGCCGTATGACGGCAACACCCAGCCGCTGCTCAGTAACCCCCTTACTCCCACGGTTTCCTCGACCAGCCTCTCCGTGATTGCGGCGCAGGAAGCTCTCTCCTCCTCGACGACCTATCTCTCGATCGCACCGGATCTGCTGATCAATTCTGGCGGCACCGGAACGCTCGCCTACACAAGCATCACATTCGGCCTGAACGTGCCGGTGCCAGAACCGTCATCGGCGCTGCTGGTGCTGTCCGCCCTTGGCGTGGTCGGCGCCGGCGCGATGTGGGGACGCCGGCGCGCCGCCTGAGCCGCCGCTTCTCCACCCGCCTCTCCGTTTGAAGGTCAATCAACGCGCATCGGCGCGCGTCTGCTGGTGCGCGCCTGGAGTTATGGGCCATGTCATCGACCTCGACGCTGACGTTTGCGAATTCCACCGCGGCTTTCCTGGACTTCACGAACATAAGCCTCGTCGAAACCGATTCCGGCCCGGGCACGCAGGCCTTTATCGGCAGCTCCTATTCGATGGGACCGTTCGCGTTCGGCGCGACGCCGCAATACTGGGGCATGTGGTGGAATTCGTTCCATGCCGGCGTCGTGGGCGGTACCGGGATCGCGTCGGCCACGCAGACGCTGTCGTTCGACTTCCAGGCCAATGCCGGTGCCGGCGGCAGTATCTTCGGCCTGCAAAGCGTGCTGGCCGGCGTCGTCACGTCTGTGAACGCGGGTGACACCGCCACGCTGAGCGCGGTGGAAACGGTAAAGGACGTCAAGGGCAACGTCGTCGGCGCGGCGACCTGGAACCCGACCTCGGGCTTCACGGCGCAATGGTTCTCGCAGGGGTACGGGACGCTCGACGTCAACTTGGCCATCACCTCCTCGATCTCCAGTCCCACCGGCTCGACCTTGGGTGACAAGGTCGAGTTCAGCGCGATCCAGACCGGCGTGGTCGCCGGCTCCGTCACGGTGGACAAGCAGGTGTCCGTCGATGGCGTGAACTGGTTCGATACCGGCAATGGCGTCCTGAACGATCCGCAGACCTTCGTCGGCGACAAGGTCTATTACCGCGTGGTGGTGACGAACAACTCCACCGGCGGCGTGTCGCTGACGAACGCCGCGGTCGGCGATACCAACGGGCCGTCGCCGTTCACCTTCGGCGGCCAGTCGTCGTTCAGCCTGGCGCAGGGCGGCAGCATCGTCTCCGACGTCACCACGGCGACGGCGGTCGCCGGCTACCAGCAGGACACCGCGACCCTCAGCGGCAGCTTCGCCTACGGCACCCACACCGCCGCCGCGTCGGCGTCCGACACGGCGGATTATACCGGCAACACCGCGGGCATCAGCATCGACAAGCAGGTGTCGGTGGACGGCGGCGTCACATGGACGGAAGTGGGGCCGGGCTTTACCGCCGCCACCACGCCGGCGGTCAATGCCGGCAGCCCGGTGGAATTCCGCGTGCTGGTCACCGATACCGGCACGCTGGCGGAAACCGGCGTCAGCGTCACCGACTCGACCGGCCTGAATTTCGGCATCAGCGGCGCGACGCTGGCCGCCGGGCAGACGATCACCTCGTCCGCCGTCACCGTGACGGCGGTAGCGGGCGCGGGGATCGACACCGCGACCGCGACCGGCACCGCCTCGGTGGTCAACGGTTCCGCCACCATCACCCAGCTCGTGAGGGCGTCCGATTCCGCCGCCTATCTCGGCCTGACCGGCGGGCCGATCAGCGGCGCCAGCGGGCTCCCGTCGATCGCGGTGGACAAGCAGGTGTCGGTGAACGGCAGCACCTGGGTGGATGTCGGGTCGGGCGTGCTGAACGATCCGCAGACCTTCGTCGGCGACAACGTCTACTATCGCGTGCTGGT
>JAJZVE010000558.1 GCA_021845835.1 Pseudomonadota bacterium
GATCACCATCTCCTCCGGCGGTGTCGCCGTGGGGAATGTGGTTTATGGCAGCCAGACCGTCCTGTCGGGCGGCGTGGAGAGCGCCACCGCTGTTTCCTATGGCGGCATCGAAACCATCCAGGCCGGCGGCACCGGGATCGACACGCGGGTCAGCAGCGACGGCCTCGCTTTGGTCGCGTCGGGCGGCCTGGAAATCGTCAGCGCCGCCAGCAGCGGCTATGATAACGCCAGCGGCGTGACGATCGGCAGCGGCGGCAGCGCCGTGGTCGATGCCAATGCCTATGCCAGCGGGTTGTTCGTGCTGTCCGGCGGCAGCATGACGGTGCAGTCCGGTGGCTGGGCCAGCGGCACGCAGGTGGGCCGCGCCGTCTCCGGCCGATTCGTCGTTTCCTCCGGCGGCGGCATCACGATTGCCTCGGGCGGTCAGGCCGACAACACCAATATCTGGGCCGACGGCGTGCAGACGGTGCAGGACGGGGCCGCCGTCAGCAACACCGTGGTGTTCAACCGCGGCACCGAAATGGTGCAGTCGGGGGCGACGGAAACCGCGACGCTGGTCGCCTCCGGCGGCACCGACCTGATCGCGGCCGGCGCCACCGCGAGCGGCGACTTCACCTTCGGCGGCACCATCTCGGTCGGCGGCGCGGCCAGTGACACGATGGTCTCCGGCGGCAGCGAGGTCGTGCAGGCGGGCGGCTCATCGGTCGATGACACGGCGACCTTCGGCGGCAGCATCGTCGTCTCCTCCGGCGGTGTCGCCTATTCGCCGCGCATCGGTTCGGGCGGCACGCTGGTGCTCGATCCGGGCGCGGTGGTCAGCGGCGCCATCAGCTTCGTCTCCGGCAGCGGCGGCATCGTCGGGTCGAACGGTATGCTGGTGATCTCCGGCACCACCATGCCGACCAACATCATCAGCGGCTTCGACCTGCGCAGCGTGAGCCAGGGCGACACGATCGACTTCGCCAGCCTGCCGTTCCAGAACGGCGGCACCGTCAGCCTCGGCGCGGGCAACGTGCTGAGCGTGACCGAGGGCGGCTCGACCGTCACGCTGAACCTCGACCCGAACCAGAGTTTCGTCGCGCAGTCCTTCGAACTGATCTCCGACGGCCATGGCGGCACCGCCGTGCTGGACAGCGTCAATCCGCTCCAGCCGCCCGCGGTGACGGGGACCTATGCCAGCACGGCGACGCTGGGCACGGGGCAGACGCTGTCGCTGCTGAGCGGCGTGACGATCACCGACCCGACGGCGGGGCAGACCGAGACGGCGACGATCACGCTGAGCAACCCGGCGGCCGGCGCGCTGTCGCTGGCGGCGGGCTACGCGGGCGGGTTGACCCTGTCGGCGGGCCAGACGGCCGGCAGCTATGTGCTGACCGGCGCCGCGCCGACGGCGGAGGCGGCGGCGCTGGACGCGCTGGTGTTCACGCCGGCATCCGGTCCTGGCGTGCAGTCCACCGGCTTCGGCCTGACGGTGCAGGACAACGGCGGCAATGCTGTGACGCTGGCCGATGCCACGGCACTGACCATCGACCCCGGCCCGAGCCTTGCGGCCGTTTCGACGGCCACGGCGCAATCTGGCGCGACCGTCGTGCTCGGCACGCTGACACCGGGTCTGTCCGGCGACACGCTGACGCTGAGCGGCCCGACATTGAGCGCGGGCGGCGCGCTCAGCCTGCAGACCGTGAGCGGCACGCAGGAGGTGGTGCTCACCGCGCCCGCGGTCACGGCGGCGACCACAGACGTGGTCAGCTACACGATCACCGACCAATATGGCGACGCAGTGCGTGGCAGCGCCACGGTGGCCGTCGCATCGGTGCCCTGCTACGCGGCCGGTACGCGGCTGGCCGCGCCGGCTGGTGACGTGGCGGTGGAGGATCTGCGGGCCGGCGACACGGTACTGACGCTGCGTGACGGCCAGTGGACAGCCGAGGCAGTACGCTGGGTGGGGCGGTTCACGGTCGATCTCGCACGCCACCCGGCGCCGCGCCGCGCCGCGCCGATCCGCATCCACGCCCATGCGTTTGCGCCGAATGTCCCGCGCGTCGATCTGCTGCTCTCGCCGGACCATGCGGTCTTCGTGGATGGCGTGCTGGTGCAGGCGCAGGCGCTGCTGAACGGTGCCAGTGTCACGCAGGAGTTCCCCGACCGCATCACCTATTTCCATGTCGAGCTGGCGCGGCATGCGGTGCTGCTGGCGGATGGGTTGCCGGCCGAGAGTTACCTCGACACGGGCAATCGCGCCCTGTTTGCCGGCGAGCGCGGAACGCGGCCGGTGCATCCCGATCTCGCCTCGGCGGCAGCATGGGACGAGCGCGCCTGTGCGCCACTGCTGCTGGGCGGCCGGCGCGTTGCCGCGGTGCATCAGCGCCTGTGCCAGAGAGCCGAGGCCCTGGGATGGACGCGCAGCGAGGACGCGTCGCTGATGCTGATGCTCGACGGCAAGAGGGTTTCTCTCGATGCGCAGAAGCGGCTGGCAGTACCGGGCGGCGCTTGCGAACTCCGGTTGATCAGTCGCAGCTTTGTGCCGGCATGGCTCGGTCTCGGCGAGGATCACCGGCGACTGGGCGTCGCCGTGGCGGCTCTGCGCTTCGCCGGACGCAACCTGCCGCACCAGGCATATGTCTCGGGCTGGCATGTGTCGGAACCGGGGCTGCGCTGGACGAACGGCGATGCGCGTGTGATCCTGCCGCGCAGGGACAAGGCCGCCTATCTCCGGCTGGCTTTGCATGCTCCTGGGCATGTCTATTGGGAGGCGGCGGAGGCGACATCCGAGAGGATGGCAGTCTGACTCTTGGATTTTCCAGACCGGCGCATCCTGGTTCCCATTTCCGGATTGCCTGAGATGCATAGTGGCAAATCACGTGCCGCAACCCGCCGTGCCCTGCGATTGTCTTGGCCCGACGGCGCGGCCGTGATGCATCTGGCGACCCCCAAGGCTGTTCGCCTTGAGACCCTGATGGCAGCTTGGTAATCAGGGATTGGGTCATCGGCTGCGGGGCACGGACCGAGTGCTTCCCGACAACGCCCCCGCCCGGTTCCTGCCGCAAATTTGCCGCATGGACGATCGCCCCGGCTTCCGGATCAGGCCGTAACTCATCTGATTTCAAATGGCGTCCCGTACGGGATTCGAACCCGTGTTACCGCCGTGAAAGGGCGGTGTCCTGGGCCTCTAGACGAACGGGACAGGGCGGCGAGGGGGTAGCCCACGGTGGGCTGGCGGTCAAGGCTGGCATTGACGAGGGTGGCGTGGCGCTGCACTGATCGGGCCCCATGAGCGAACCTCCTCCCGACAAGCCGGCCGAGAGCCGCAGCGCCCGCAGCGAGCGGGAGCGGCTGGCCCGCCAGGCGCGGGAGGCGGAGGCGTTGCGGGAGAACCTGCGCAGGCGCAAGCGGCAGGTGCGGCTGCGCGCCGAACAGGCGCCCGCCGCGCCGGTGGACGAGTAGGGCGCCGCCGCGCTACCTGCTGCCCCTCCGTCCCCCCGACGCGCAGGAGTGCCCAGGCGTGACCGTGATGTCCGACCGCTGGATCCGGCAGATGGCGACCGAGCATGGCATGATCGAGCCGTTCGTCGAAAGCCAGAAGCGGGACGGGGTGATCAGCTTCGGCCTGTCCAGCTACGGCTATGACGCCCGCGTCGCCGACGAGTTCAAGGTGTTCACCAATGTCGACTCGGCGATCGTCGACCCCAAGCAGTTCTCCCCGCAGAGCTTCGTCGACCGGCGCGGGCCGGTCTGCGTGATCCCGCCGAACAGTTTCGCGCTGGCCCACACGGTCGAGTATTTCCGCATCCCGCGCGACGTGCTGGTGATCTGCCTCGGCAAGTCGACCTATGCCCGCTGCGGAATCATTGTCAACGTGACCCCGCTGGAACCGGAATGGGAAGGCCAGGTCACCATCGAGATCAGCAATACCACCCCCTTGCCCGCCAAGATCTATGCCTTCGAGGGCATCTGCCAGTTCCTGTTCCTGCAGGGGGACGCGCCCTGCGAAACCAGTTACGCCGACAAGGCGGGGAAATACATGCGCCAGCGTGGCGTCGCCCTTCCACGGCTCGGCTGAGTTTCGCTAAACAGCCGGTATGGACCGAATCCGAATCCGCGGCGGCCGGCCGCTTTCCGGCGAAATCGTCATCG
>JAJZVE010000559.1 GCA_021845835.1 Pseudomonadota bacterium
GGCCGGTGGCGCCGTGCGACCGGCGGCTGCTCGGCCAGGCGCTCACCAACCTGCTGCAGAACGCTGCCGATGCGGTCGCCATGCGGCCGGGCAGCGGTCGCATCGAAGTGAGCGTGCGTGCGGACGCCGCCGAGGTGACAGTCGCGGTGGCCGATGACGGCGTCGGCCTGCCGGCGGAGGACCGCGGCCGGCTGACCGAGCCGTATGTCACCCACAAACCGAAAGGAACCGGGCTTGGGCTTGCGATCGTGAAGAAGATCATGGAGGACCACGGCGGGCGCGTCGTGCTGGAGGACAGGACGCCGCGCCCCGACTGGGAGGGGCCGGGTACGGTGGCGACGCTGTCTTTGCCGGCCGCGCTGCCGCATACGGCAGCGCAGCCGGGGGCATCGCAGCCGGGCGGCCAGCCGGTGAGGACAAGTCATGCCGCATGAAATCCTGATCGTCGATGACGAGCCGGACATCCGTTTGCTGGTGGAAGGCATCCTGCGCGACGAGGGTTACGACACCCGCCAGGCGGGCGACTCGGAGCAGGCGCTGGCGGCGTTCCGCGCCCGCCGGCCAGGCCTGGTCGTGCTGGACGTGTGGCTGCAGGGGTCGAAGCTGGACGGCCTGGGCATCCTGCGCGCGCTGCAGCGCGAGGAGCCGCAGGTGCCGGTGGTGATGATCTCCGGCCACGGCACGATCGAGATGGCGGTCTCGGCGATCCAGGAAGGCGCCTACGACTTCATCGAAAAGCCGTTCCAGTCCGACCGGCTGCTGCTGGTGGTGCGGCGCGCGCTGGAGGCGGCGCAGTTGGCGCGCGAGAACGCCGAGCTGCGGCTGCGTGCCGGCCCGGAGACGGAACTGACCGGATCGAGCCACGTGATCGCGCAATTGCGCGCGCAGGTGGAGAAGGTGGCGCCGACCGGCTCGCGCGTGCTGATCCAGGGACCGGCGGGGTCGGGCAAGGAGGTGGTGGCGCGCATGATCCATGCGCGCTCGCGCCGCATCGACGGGCCGTTCGTTGCGCTGAACTGCGCCATCCTCAACCCGACCCGGTTCGAGGAGGAACTGTTCGGCGTCGAGACAGGCGCCGACCCGCTGACCCAGCCGCGCCGCGCCGGCGTGCTGGAACGCGCGCATGGCGGCACCCTGCTGCTCGACGAAGTGTCCGACATGCCGCTGGAGACGCAGGGCAAGATCGTGCGCGCGCTGCAGGACCAGTCATTCGAGCGCGTCGGCGGATCAAGCCGGGTGAAGGTCGATGTGCGCGTGATCTCCACCACCAACCGCGACCTGCACGCCGAGATCGCCGCCGGGCGGTTCCGCGAGGATCTGTTCTACCGGCTCGCCGTGGTGCCGCTGCGCGTGCCGTCGCTGCGCGAGCGGCGCGAGGACATTCCGGCGCTGGCGCAGCAGTTCCTGCAGCGCTCGGCGGAGCTGTCGGGCATCCCGGGGCGGGAGCTGTCCACCGACGCGGTGGCGGCGCTGCAGGCCTATGACTGGCCGGGCAATGTGCGGCAGCTGCGCAACCTCATGGACTGGCTGCTGATCATGGCGCCGGGCGGACCGGCGGATGCGATCCGCGCCGACATGCTGCCGCCGGACGTGAGCTCGGCGGCGCCGGCGCTGTTCAACGCCGACCCTTCGGCCGACATCATGGCGCTGCCGCTGCGCGAGGCGCGCGATCTGTTCGAGACTCAGTATCTACAGGCGCAGTTGCTGCGTTTCGGCGGCAATATCAGCCGCACCGCCGGCTTCGTCGGGATGGAGCGCAGCGCGCTGCACCGCAAGCTGAAGCAGCTCGGCGTCGGGTCGGAGGATCGGGCGGGATAGAGTTAGGGAAGGATCATCCGCAGATTTCACAGATTTCACAGATTAAATGATTTTGCATTTTTTCTAAATCTGTGAAATCCGTGCAATCTGTGGATGACGTTTCCTTCCGTCAGACCGAGGCGTGCGCCTGCCCGACCTGCGCCACGGCGCGGCGGCGTTCGGCGACCTGGGCGTGCATCGCCTTCTGCAGCTTCTCGAAGGCTCGCACCTCGATCTGCCGCACCCGCTCGCGCGAGATGCCGTACTGCTGCGACAGGTCTTCGAGCGTGGTCGGGTTGTCCTTCAGCCGCCGCTCGATCAGGATGTGCCGCTCGCGCTCGTTCAGCGTCTTCAGCGCGCCGTTCAGCAGCGCCTTGCGGCCGGTCATTTCCTCACGCTCGGCGAGGGCGCTTTCCTGGCTTTCGGTCTCATCGACCAGCCAGTCCTGCCACTCGCCCTCGCTGTCGCTGCGCACCGGCGCGTTCAGGCTGTGATCGGGCGCGGTCAGGCGCCGGTTCATGCTGATCACGTCCTGCTCCGGCACGTCCAGCGCATGCGCGATCTTGGCCACCTGCTCGGGCTGCAGATCGCCGTCCTCGATCGCCTGCATCTGGCCCTTCAGCCGGCGCAGGTTGAAGAACAGCTTCTTCTGCGCCGCCGTGGTGCCCATCTTCACCAGCGACCAGGAGTGCAGGATGTATTCCTGGATGGCGGCGCGGATCCACCACATGGCATAGGTGGCGAGGCGGAAGCCGCGGTCCGGGTCGAACCGCTTCACCGCCTGCATCATGCCGACATTGCCCTCGCTGATCAGCTCGCCGACCGGCAGGCCGTAGCCGCGATAGCCCATGGCGATTTTCGCGACGAGGCGAAGATGTGAGGTGACAAGCTTGTGGGCGGCTTCCATATCCTGGTTGTCACGCCAGCGGCGGGAGAGCTCCAGCTCCTCCTCGGCCGTCAGCATCGGGAACTTGCGGATCTCCTGGAGATACCGCGTGAGGTTCCCTTCGGGCGCGACGTTGATGACGGCAGAGGCCACGGCAGGCTCCTTTCGTCTGCTCGGCGGACGACATGCCCTATACGGCGCATGCGGCCGTCCGGTTTCACGGCGCCCCTCCTGAAACGGGGCGGGCGTGACGGGATGAAGAGCAACCGAACCGGGCGCGGCCCCAAAGCGAGGCGACCCCGCGCCGGTCCGTCAGGGGGGATGCACAATTCTGCGGCACCCCGTTGGTGTCGAGACTTATATAGCGGTATTCGGCTGCCGTCAAGAATGCGGACTGTTATGGTCCGGATTAAGTTTGCGCCATGCCGAGCGCGTCCAGCAGCGCCTGCATGTCGGGCGGCGGGGCGGTCGAGAAGCTGACGGGCTGGCCGGTGCGCGGGTGGGCGAAGCCGAGGCGGCTGGCGTGCAGTGCCTGGCGCGGGAAATCGAGCAGGCGGCGGCGCAGCGGGTCGGGCAGCGTGCGGGCGGCGGCTGGGATGCGTCGCAGGTAGAGCGGATCGCCGACCACCGGATGGCCGTGCGCGGCGAGATGGACGCGGATCTGGTGCGTCCGCCCGGTGGCGAGGCGGCATTCCAGCAGCGCGGTCGCGGTGCCGTGGCCGGCGAGCGTGCGGTAGTGGGTCAGCGCGGGCTTGCCGCCGCGGCTGACCACCGCCATGCGCTTGCGCTCGCGCGGGTCGCGGCCGATCGCGCCTGCGATGCTGCCGGCCGCGGGGGCGGGCAGGCCCCACACCAGCGCGAGATAGGCGCGGTCGAGGTCGCGGGCGGCGAACGCGGCCGACAGGGCGGCGAGCGCCTGCTCGGTCTTGGCGACCACCATGACGCCGGAGGTGTCCTTGTCGAGCCGGTGCACGATCCCCGGCCGCCGTTCGCCGCCGATGCCGGGCAGGCCGGCGCCGCAATGCGCCAGCACGGCGTTGACCAGCGTACCGTCGTCGTTGCCGGGGGCGGGATGCACCACCAGTCCCGGCGGCTTGTCGATCACCAGCAGGTCGGCGTCCTCATAGAGGATGGTGAGCGGGATCGGCTGTGGCAGCGGGATGGCGGCTGCCGGGGCGGGGATGGCCAGGGCATAGCGAGACCCGGCGCGGACGGGCTCGGCCGGCTCGCGCAGGAGTATGCCGTCGCGGCTGGCGTGCCCGGCCTCGATCAGCGTCTTGACGCGCGAGCGCGAGAGGTCGGCGAAACAGTCGGCGAGGAAGCGGTCGGCGCGCTGGCCGGCGTGATCCGGCCCGGCGAGGGTGCTGAGCAGCGTTTCGGGCGGGACAGGACTTGCCAAGGCCATGGGCTCTGGTTATCGCGTATCGGCGATCGGGTCGAGTGGGAG
>JAJZVE010000560.1 GCA_021845835.1 Pseudomonadota bacterium
ACCAGCACGCAGCGCGGGCCGCGCGCCTGCACCGCCGCCACCGCCGCCTTCGCCTCCGCCAGCGTCGCGATACGGCGGCCGGTCAGCCTCTCCAGCTCGAAATGATTGGGCGTGAGGATGTCGGCGCGCGGCACGGCAGCCTCGGCGAAGAACGCGGCCACGCCGTCGCGCACGAACACGCCGCGCGCGGCATCGCCGATCACCGGATCGCAGCAATAGAGCGCGCGCGGGTTCGCCTGCCTGACGCGCGCCACCGCGTCCAGCACCGCCGCCCCGATCGCCGCGTCGCCGATATAGCCGGAGAGCACCGCGTCGCAGCCGCCCAGCACGCCGCGCGCGGCGATCCCCGCGATCACGTCGGCGATCTCCGCCGCGCCGGACACGCGGCCGGTCCAGTTGCCGTAGCCGGTGTGGTTGGAGAACTGCACCGTGTTCACCGCCCACACCTCGGCCCCCAGGCGCTGCAACGGGAACATCGCGGCGGCGTTGCCGACATGGCCGTAGGCGACCCAGGACTGGACCGACAGGATGTTCATCTCACGCGGTGCGCCCGCCATCCACCGGCAGCAGCACGCCGGTGATGAAGCTCGTTGCGTCCTCGCCGAGCCAGACGCAGGCATTGGCGATGTCGGAAGGCTGGCTCATGCGCCCGAGCGGGATCGTGCTCATGAATTTCTGCCGCACCTCGGGGCTGTCCGGCTGGCCCATGAACAGCTCCGTCAGCCCGGTCGCGCCCAGCACGGGGCAGACCGCGTTGACGCGGATGTTGTCGGGTGCGAGTTCGATCGCCATGCACTGCGTCATGGTGTTCAGCGCGCCCTTGGTGCCGTTGTACCAGACGAGGCCGGGCCGCGGCCGGATGCCGGCGGTCGAACTGACGTTGATGATCGAGCCGCCGCGGCCCTGCGCGCGCAGCACCGGCACCGCCGCCTGCATCGCCCAGTAGATCGACTTCACGTTCACCGCGTAGACGCGGTCGAACGTCGCCTCGTCCACGTCGAGCATCGGCTGGTTGCGGTGCGTGGTACCGGCGTTGTTGACCAGGATGTCAAGGCCGCCGAAGCGATCGACCGCGGCGGCGATCATGGCCTTCATGTCGGCCCCCTGGCTCACGTCGCCGGCGAACGCGACGGCGCCGTTGCCGATCGATGCGGCGACTTTGCGGGCGGCCGCCGGATTGATGTCGGCGACGACGACGCGCGCGCCTTCCTCGGCGAAGCGCCGCGCGATCCCTTCCCCGAACCCGCCGCCCGCCCCGGTGACGACGGCAGCCTTGCCTTGCAGACGCATCCGCGTTCCTCCTGCGTGTGGAATGGCCGGGAAGCTAGAGACGCCGGCGGGGCGGCGTCAAACCGCGCCGGCGCTGGCCGTTGGCGCCGATCTGCCCATTTACCCTGGACGACCTGCTGACCGACGATCCCGACCGGGCCAACTGTGAACGCAGTGCGGCGTTGCCGTGGGGCGTGCCGGGCGCTAACGGCTATGCTGACCCCTTCGGAGACCCAAGCCTCATGGCCAAGCTGTTCGAACCGGTAACTTTCCGCTCCGTCACCGCCCGCAACCGCATCGTCGTCTCGCCGATGTGCCAGTACAGCGCCGTCGATGGCCTCGGCGACGACTGGCACGTGCAGCATCTCGGCGCGCGCGCCGTCGGCGGCGCCGGCATCGTGTTCACCGAGGCGACGCATGTGTCCGCCGCCGGCCGCATCACGCCGTTCTGCCTCGGCCTGTGGACCGACGCGCACCAGGCGCTGCTGACCCGCATCGCCGCGCTGGTCAGCCGCCTCGGCGCCGTGCCGGCGATCCAGCTTGCCCACGCCGGGCGCAAGGCGAGCACCGGCCGGCCCTGGGACGGCGGCAAGGCAGTGCCGGCCGGCGCCGGCGGCTGGACCCCGCTCGGCCCCACCGCGGAGCCGTTCGGCGACTATAACGTGCCGCATGCGCTGACCGCCTCCGAACTCGCCGACATCGCCGCCCAGTTCGCCGACAGCGCGCGGCGGGCGCGGCTGGCCGGGTTCCGCATCGCCGAGCTGCATGCCGCGCACGGCTATCTGGTGCACTCCTTCCTCTCGCCGCTCAGCAACCGCCGCGGCGATGCCTATGGCGGCGATCTCGCCGGGCGGATGCGGCTGCTGCTGGAAGTGGTCGAGGCGGTGCGCGGCGAATGGCCGGCGGACCTGCCGCTGTTCGTGCGCCTGTCCTGCTCCGACTGGGTGGAGGGCGGGCTGGTCGCCGAGGATGCGGTGGCGATCGGGCGCCGGCTGGCGGCGACCGGCAAGGTCGATCTGATCGACTGTTCGTCAGGCGGCGTGTCGCCGGCGCAGCGCGTGCCGAGCCATCCCGGCTATCAGGTGCCGTTCGCCGAGGCGGTACGGCACGGCGCCGGCATCGCCACCGGCGCGGTCGGCCTGATCACCGCGCCAACACACGCCGAGGAGGTGGTGGCGAACGGCCGCGCCGATCTGGTGTTCCTGGCACGCGCGCTGCTGGCCGACCCGGCCTGGCCGCTGCGCGCGGCGAAGGCGCTGGGGGTGGAGGCGCCGCTTGCGCCGCAATATCTTCGCGCACATCTGGCCTGACGATAGCCGGCACGGACAGAGGAGAAAGTTCCGACATGACCGCCCGTTTGCTGACCCACGCCGCCGCTGCGGCACTGCTTGCCCTGGCGATCGGCGCCGCCCCCGCGCGCGCCCAGAGTGGCACCGACCAGTCTGGCACCGACCAAACCGGCACCGCCCAGCCGCCGGCCGCCCAGCCGGCGCCGGGCCAGGCGATGACGAAAGACGGCCGCATGGCGCGGGTGGAGCGGCACATCACCGAGCTGCATCGCCGCCTGAAGATCACCGCGGCCGAGGAATCGCAGTGGACCGCCTTCGCCCAGGTCATGCGCGCCAACGCCGTGCACATGGAGCAGGCGTTCCAGGCCCGCGCGCTGCAGGGGCCGGGAATGAACGCGGTTCAGGATCTGCAGTCCTACGCGGCCGTGGCGCAGGCGCATGCCGAGGACATGCAGCGTCTGGTGGCGGCATTCCAGACGCTCTACCAGTCGCTGACGCCGCAGCAGCAGAAGACCGCCGACCAGGTGTTCCGCGACTTCGAGCAGCGGCGCGAGCGGCGCCCGCAGGCCGGCTGAACCGCGCTTGCCGGGCCGGGCGCGCGCGGCTATACGGCGCGCCCTGCCCGGCCGGTCGGGATCGGCGGGGCCAGCAAGGAGTTTGGCGGCATGAAGGCGGGAATCCACCCCGACTATCACGAGGTCAACGTCATCATGACGGACGGCACCACGTTCACCACGCGGTCCTGCTACGGCAAGCCGGGCGACACGCTGCGGCTGGACATCGACACCAGGTCGCATCCCGCCTGGACCGGCGTGCAGCGCATCATCGACACCGGCGGCCAGGTGGCCAAGTTCAACAAGAAGTTCGCGGGCCTCGGGCTGAAGGCGTAGCTGCGGCGCGGCCATCTCGAATCCGGCGGGCCGCGCGTCCACTTCCTGCAATATCCGAGGCGCCATCACGGGTCTCGGGGCGTAACAGCAGGGCAATCGGGTGAAGGAGTACGTGACAAACTGCCAGAGTGCTGAATCGATGGACACTTGCGATTCGCGCGAGGGAAACAGCCCTGGCAGAGAGAACGGCGGCGTGCGCTGCGTTTGACGAGGCCGTTGTTTTTCTGAGTTATTTCAGGATCTGAAAGACCCTCGCCAGCAGCGGAAGGTGGACTACCCGCTGGAGGAGATGCTGCTTCTCTACCTGCTCGCGGTGCTGGCCGGGGCGGAGACCATGGTCGATATCGCCCTTTCCGCCCGTTCCGGAACGGCACGCCGGCGCGCCAGCGCCTGGTGCTCGGCCGGGTCAAGGTTGCCGAGAAATCCAACGAGATCCTCGCCATCCCGAACGTGATCCACGACGTCGCCTGGCTGCAGGAACGCCATGACTGGCCCGGTCTGAAAGCCGTGGTCGTGGTCGAGAGCACGCGCGAAAGCGGCGGCAAGGTCGAGCAGGAGACACGCTTCTACATCTCGTCCCTGCGGCTCGCCGCGACCCTGCTGGGACCCATCGTGCGCAGCCACCGGGCCATCGAGAACAGCCTGCACTGGGTCATGGACCTGATCTTTCGCGATGACGAG
>JAJZVE010000561.1 GCA_021845835.1 Pseudomonadota bacterium
AGGGCCGCGACCTGCCGGCGGGCGAGGTCGGGGAAATCCTGGTGCGCGGCGCCAACGTCATGCGCGGCTACTGGAACCTGCCCGAGCAGACCGCGCAGGCGCTGCACGGCGGCTGGTATCATTCGGGCGATCTTGGGCATCTCGATCCCGAAGGCTGGCTCTATGTGGTTGCACGCAAGAGTGACATGATTATTTCCGGCGGCGAGAACATCTATCCGGCCGAGATCGAGGACGTGCTGCTGGAATGCCCTGCGATTGCCGAGGCGAGCGTGTTCGGCCGCCCCGATGACCGCTGGGGCGAGGCGGTGGTGGCAGCGGTGGTGCTGAAGCCCGGCGCGGCGATGACCGAAGCGGACGTGCTGGCGCTGTTGGCGGGTCGCGTCGCACGTTACAAGCAGCCGCGCGAGGTCCGCTTCGTCGCGGCGCTGCCGCGCACCGCGATCGGCAAGGTGAAAAAATCGGACCTGCGGGCTGCCGTCGCCGATCCGGTTACGGTCTAGGCGCAGGGGAACCGGAGCCATCATGGGACTGAAGATCGGCATCGACGTGGGCGGCACCTTCACCGACTTCGTGTTCGCCGACCACGCCGGCGAGGTACGCATCCACAAGGTGCTCTCGACGCCCGACGATCCGTCCGTCGCCGTCGTGGGCGGTTTGCGCGAGATCGCGGAAACCATGTTGCTGTCCGGCGACTTTGCGGATTTTGTCAGCAGCATCGACGCCATCGTCCACGGCACCACGGTGACGACCAACACTACGCTGACGCATACCGGCGCCGTCTCCGCCCTGCTGACCACGCAGGGCGTGCGCGACGCGCTGGAAATGCGCCGCGGCATCCGCGAGCGGCAGTACGACAACCGCTACGCCAACGTCACGCCGCTGGTGCCGCGCTACCTGCGCGTCGGCGTCGGCGGGCGGCTCGACCGGGACGGGCGGGAGTTGACGCCGTTGTCGGCGGACGACATCGAACGCGCCATTGCCCTGTTCCGCGCGGAACGGGTGGAGGCGGTGTCGATCTGCTTCATGAACGCCTTCGCCAATCCGGCGCATGAGCGGCAGGCCGCGGAAATGGTGCGGCGGGCGCTGCCGGATGCCTATCTGACCGTGTCGTCCGACCTGTTGCCGTCGATCCGGTTCTACGAACGGGTCAGCACGACCGCGCTGAATTCCTACGTCGGGCCGAAACTGAACAGCTATCTCGACCGGCTGGTGATGCGGCTGCGCGATGCGGGATTTGCCGGCGTGCTGCTGATCATGCAATCGAACGGCGGCGTGATGTCGCCGCAGGTGGCACGCGACCAGGCGGCGCTGACGCTGCTCTCCGGCCCCGCGGGCGGACCCGGCGCCGGCCTGTTCTACGCGCGCAGTGCCGGCGCCGATCGCTGCATCACCACCGACATGGGCGGCACCAGCTTCGAGGCGTCGGTCGCAATCGCCGCGCCGATGACGGTGAACGATGGGGAGATTGCGCGCCACAGGATCGCGTTGCCGATGCTGGACATCCACACCATCGGCGCCGGCGGCGGCTCGATCGGCTGGATCGACGAGGGCGGCATGCTGCGCATGGGGCCGCACAGCGCCGGCGCGGCACCGGGACCGGCGTGCTACGGCAAGGGCGGCACGCTGCCGACGACCACGGATGCCAACCTGATGCTCGGCTATCTTGACCCGGCATATTTCGCCGGCGGACGGATGCGGCTCGATGCGGACGCCGCGCGGCATGCCATCGCGACCCACATCGCCGGACCGATGCGGTTGAGCGTGGAGGAGGCGGCTGCTGGCATGTACCGTGTCGCCTGCAACAACATGGCGCAGGGCGTGCGCGAGGTGACGATCAAGCGCGGCTTCGATCCGCGCGAATTTCCGTTTGTCGCCGCCGGCGGAGCGGGTTCGATCCATTCCTGCCTGATCTGCAGCGAGCTGGAAATCCCGCTGCAGATTGTGCCCCGCGCCTCCTCTGTGTTGTGCGCTTTCGGCATGCTGCTGTCGGATCTGCGACACGACTTCGTGCGCACGGCGGTGGCGCGTCTCGATGCACTCGACTGGGCGCGCATCGATGCGATCATCGCCGAGATGCGCCGCGCCGGTGACCGTGCGCTTGAGGCGGAAGGCGTAGCCACGGCGCAGCGGCGCAGCCTGGTCCGCTTCGACTGCCGCTATATCAAGCAGTATCACGAGGTCTCGTTCGTGGTGCCGGAGGCCGATCTGGCCGCGCGCGATACCGACGCCATCGCCGCCGCGTTTCATCGCGAGCACAACCGCCGCTATGGCTATGCGCTGGAAGCAGAGCAAACGCCGATCGAGCTTATCAACGTACGCCTGCAGGCGATTGGCGCCACCGTGCCGCCGCGCTGGGCCGAGGAGTGCCCTGGCGGCGCCGATGCCGGCCACGCCCGGAAGGGCGAGCGGGCCGTTTATATCCCGGAGACGATGGCGTTTGCGACGGTGCCGGTGTTCGACGGCCATCGGCTGCGCGCAGGCAACCGCATCGTCGGCCCGGCGATGATCGAGAGCGTGACCACGGCGACGTTCGTTTCCGCCAGCTACGACTGCCGCATCGACCGCTACGGATCGCTGGTGCTGTACAGCAAGGGCCGCGATGACCTGGCGCGGGACGACCTCTCGACGGAACTGGCGGAGATGGCAGGATGAAGATCGACCCGATCCTGGTGTCGGTGTACGCGCGCACCTTCAAGTCGATCACCGACGAAATGTCGATTGCGATGCAGCAGACGACACGCTCGCCAATCCTGTGCGAAGCCAAGGATTACGTCACCGGCCTCTACGACGCTGAAGGGCGAATGCTGGAGCAGACCGAAAACCTGCCGATCCTGGCGTTCTCGCTGGCCCCCGTGTGCAAGCACATCATTGACTATTTCAAGGACGATCTGCACCCCGGCGACGTGATCTTCCACAACGACGTGTTTTCGCTCGGCAACCAGAACAACGACGTTGCCGTCTATATGCCGATCTTCCACGACGACAAACTGGTGGCCTGGACGGCGGTGAAGGGACACCAGGCCGATATCGGCGGTGCCGTCGCCGGCGGCTACAATCCGAACGCGGTCGAGGTGTGGCAGGAGGCGCTGCGCATCCCGCCGGTGAAGGTCTACGACAAGGGCCGGCTGCGCCGCGATGTCTGGGATTTGATCTTCGCCAATATCCGCTTCGACATCGTGCAGCACGACATGAAGGCCGAGATCGGCGCCTGCCGGGTCGGCGAGCGGCGCATGCTCGATTTGCTGCGCAAATACGGCCGGCTTAGCTTCGAGGCGCACAAGACGGCGCTGTTCGACATGACGCGGCGGATGATGGAGGCGGAGATCGCCACCATCCCGAACGGTGTCTATCGCGGCGAAGGCAGCGTCCATTATGACGGGCGGCATGTCGGTTCGCGCTTCACCATCCGCGTCACCATCACCGTCGAGGACCGGCGCATCCGCTTCGACTACGCCGGGACCGACGCGCAGACCAACGGCTTCGTCAACGGCACCTTCACCTCCAGCGCGTCGGCGACCATCCTGACGCTGCTGCAGATGGTCAATCCCGACATCCCGCACAACGAAGGCATGATCGCGCCCATCGAGATCGCGATCCCCGAAGGCACCATCCTCAACGCCAGCTATCCGAAGGCGACCACGTTCGGCAACCATCTCTGCCCGCCCAATGCCGACGCGATCCAGCGGGCGCTGGCGCCGGTGATGCCCGAGCGCGTGACCGCCGGCTGGAACAACCTGCTGTGTTCGCTGACGACCGGCACCGACCCGCATAAGGGCGAGAAATACGTCGATATCGGCTTCATGGGACTGAAGGGCGGATCGGGCGCGATGCGCGGTGCCGACGGCTACGACCATATCGGCATGATCGACGCCTCCGGCGGTGTGCTTGATCAGGATTACGAGATGTTCGAGCAGCAGACGCCGCATCTGCTGTTGAAGCACGAGTACCTGACCGATTCCGCCGGCCCCGGCGAATGGCGCGGCGGCCTTGGCGTGGAGACGATGTTCACGATCGGCTCCGACGACACGCAGCTGGTGACGTTCGGCGACGGCGACTTTGAACCGGCGTTCGGGCTGTTCGGGGGCGGGCAGGGCACGCTGAACTTCATCCGCCTC
>JAJZVE010000562.1 GCA_021845835.1 Pseudomonadota bacterium
GCCATCAAGCCCGCTGCTGTCGAACGACCTCCCTCCATCAACACGAAACTTTCTGTTCTGTAACGTCGTATCGTCGAGTTTCCAGACGGGCTCCAAGATGTCGTGGGCGACGGCATTACGAATGGCCCAAACCACAATGCACGAATTCCGAATAAATTCGTCCCGGTGGTCACGTCTGGCCTTCCAATCACCAAATCTCTTTTCAAGGGCCGAATTCAGCTCCATGGCTAGAAGGCGATACGCAAGCCGCTCAAGCAAGGTGCCGCAAATTTCAAATGACTCTCTGGTCATATCAAAATCTTTGCTAGTCAGCGTGTGGTGCCCAAACACCGCGACGTCCGGAGCCTCCGGCAATTCAACCGTAAGGCCGTGACTGATCGGACTGCCAACCCGATAGGCAAAACGGAAGAAGTCCTGTGCCCAGGCGACGCGAACGGCAGGGGTCATTCGATCAGACATGCTCTCACCGGCGGCAAGGATCTTCGGCTACGCAACTGCGCGGTATGCCTCCATAGTTATCAGACTTCGGCCCTGGGGCGAAGATTCGATCGGAATCGGCTCGATCCTATTCACCATCCAGTAGCCAGCGTCTGCCCCTGGCGCATCGGCGACGTCGCGGCTCCCATCGCTTGAGGTCCGCGCCCCCCTCATCGCGGACGTCATGGGCTGAACCGTCACCTCGCCTCGCCACAACGCCGAGATGGACCAGCCTCGCCAGCAGCCAGCGGCCGGCCCCACGCCGCGCCTTGGCGGGTGCGGGGCTGCCGGCCGTCTTCGCGCTCTCGCCGACGGCGTTCACAGCAGCGCCGCGGCCACAGCTAGGGCGGGTCCCGCCTCACTGAGCCGTCGGTCCAACGTGCACAGGGTGGCGCCATGATCAGCGCAGATCGCAAGATGCAGCGCGTCGGCAGCCCGCAGTTCGAGCGTGTGCTGATCGGCAAACCGCGCGGCGGTGCGGAATTGGGCCCCGGAGATCGGCAGCACAGTGAAGGTTTCCGCACTCATCGTGGTGAACATGGCGAGCGCATCCGCCCGGTGCTGCGTCTCGATCTGCCCAGACCGCAGCTTGATCGAAAGCGCCGAAGAAAACTCCGTCGTCACCCAGTCGCTGATCGCGAGCAGTTCCGGATCCTGATCTCCCAGCCAGCGCTGCACGCGCTTGGTCTCTGCCTCATGCGTCAATGCTGCGACGAGCACCGAAGTGTCGAGATAGAGGATCAATAACGCGCCTCGTCGCGCATACGGCGGATGAATTCGCCTGCTGGCTCCGCCTGCATCGGCATCTTCTCGACCATCGCGCGCAGGGCCGCGATGTCGATGCGCTTGCGCGGCGCCTTGGCGGCGACGATCTGCGCAACCGGCTTGCCGCGGCGGGTGATCTGCACGGTCTCGCCGCCGGCGGCGCGCTCGACCAGTTTGCTCAGATGCGCCTTGGCGTCGGCGATGCTCACACTGCCCATGAGGCTCTCCTGACCATTTAATTGGTCATCTATAGCACGGCACGGGCCGGAACCAAAGTGCCGGAGCGGGTCATCGCCGGGGCACGGGGGAGCCCGGAGAGCGAGAGGACGGCCGGGACGGGGTGAGCCGGGTGGGATCGAGAGAGCGCCCGCCGGCTTCGGAACCCCGCTCTCCGGAATCCCTCCATGACAGTCATCGTCCCCGCGCTGGCCGAGCGGTCGGCCATGTTCGTATCCCCGTCCGTGCCCGCTGCCCCCGACCGGGCTGCCGCCATCCTCCACGCCGCCCGTCTGCTGCTGCCCACGCTGGAGCGGGGCCATGCCCTCGATGCCGCCATCCTGCGCGCCGCCATGGAGGCGGCGTTCGGCACCACCGACGCGGCCGGCGCCTGGGTGTGGAAGGACGCCCACGAGGCCTGTGAGGTGGCGCAGGTTCTGTTTCTGCGCCAGCACGGGCCGACCATGCGGGCCCGCTCCGGCAGTCCGGCGGGGATGCTCGCCATGCTGGCGAAGCTGGCAGCGCTGGCGCCCACGCATACCCGCCGCTCCGAGGAGAGCACGGCGCTCCAGCAGTTCTCGACGCCGATCGCGCTCGGCTTCGCGGCCAGCTTCGCCGCCGCGATCACGCCGAGTGACCTGGTGCTGGAACCGTCCGCCGGCACCGGGCTGCTCGCCGTGTTCGCCGCCCTCGCCGGCGGGGCTCTAGCGCTGAACGAACTCGCCGGGACCCGCGCCGACCTGCTCGGTCATCTGTTCGCAGGCGTCCCCGTCAGCCGCCACGACGCGGCACAGATCCACGACTACCTGGACCCGTCCATTGCGCCCTCGGTGGTGCTGATGAATCCGCCTTTCTCGGTCGCGGCGCATGTCGAGGGGCGGTTGGCAGACGCGGCCTTCCGCCATGTCGCCGCGGCGCTGGCGCGGCTGGTCGAGGGCGGGCGGCTGGTCGCCATCACCGGCATCTCGCTCGCCCCGGACAATCCGTCCTGGCGAGAGGATTTCGTCCGGCTGCAAGCGCGTGGGCGGGTGGTGTTCTCGGCCGGGATCGACCGCCGCCTCTATGCCCGCCACGGCACCGCGGTCGAGACGCGGCTGACCGTCATCGACCGCGTGCCGGCCGAGGACCCGACCGTCTTCCCTCCATACCCCGGGATCGCACCCGACGCAGCGAGGTTGCTGGAGTGGGTAACGCGCCTGGTGCCGCCGCGCCCGGCCCTGTCCGCGCCCCCAGTCGCGGTCGCGACGCGCGCCGCCCGTTCAGTGCCCCCACGCGCGATCGTCCCACACCCGCATCCACTCCCGACCCGTCAGCCAGAACCGGCGATCGATCCCGGCGCCCCACTCGCCTACGAGGTCCGGGCGGAACCGCCGCCGGAGCATGGCCGCATCAGCGATGCGCTCTACGAGAGCTATTCCGTCCAGACCATCGCCATCCCGGGCGCGCGGCCGCATCCGACGAAGCTCGTGCAATCCGCGGCCATGGCCTCGGTTGCGCCGCCGCGCCCAAGCTACCGGCCACATCTGCCGCCGGAGATCGTGTCGGCCGGCCTGCTATCGGACGCGCAGATCGAGAGCGTCATCTATGCCGGCGAAGCTCATGCCGGGCATCTCGCCGGTTCCTGGCTGGTGGATGAGACCTACGACCAGGTTTCCGCCGCCCCCGACGATGCCGAGGGCGCGGTGCGCTTCCGTCGCGGCTGGTTCCTCGGAGACGGCACCGGCGCCGGCAAAGGGCGGCAGGTGGCCGGCGTCATCCTCGACCACTGGCTGAAGGGCCGCTGCCGCGCGCTCTGGGTCTCGAAGTCCGACAAGCTGATCGAGGACGCCCAGCGCGACTGGTCCGCCCTCGGCCAGGAACGGCTGCTGATCACCCCGCTCGCGCGCTTCCGGCAGGGGACGGCAATCCGCCTCGACCAGGGCATCCTGTTCACCACCTACGCCACGCTGCGGTCGGCCGAGCGGGAGGGCAAGGCCTCGCGCCTCGATCAGATCATCGACTGGTTGGGCTGGGATTTCGACGGGGTGATCGTGTTCGACGAAGCGCACGCCATGGCCAACGCTGCCGGCGACACCTCCGAACGCGGCGAGCGTGGGCCGTCCCAGCAGGGACGTGCAGGGCTGCGCCTGCAGCACGCTCTGCCCGATGCACGGGTGCTCTACGTCTCCGCGACCGGCGCGACCTCGGTGCAGAACCTCGCCTATGCGCAACGGCTCGGACTTTGGGGTGGGGCGGATTTCTCGTTCGCGACGCGGGCCGAATTCGTTGCTGCCATGGAGGCCGGCGGGATCGCGGCGATGGAGGTGCTGGCGCGGGATCTGAAGGCGCTCGGTCTCTACGCCGCGCGGTCGCTGTCCTACGAGGGGATCGAGGTCGAGATCGTCGAGCACGCGCTCAGCCCCGAGCAGGTGCGCATCTACGATGCCTACGCCGAGGCGTTCCAGGTGATCCATGCCAACCTGACCGAGGCCCTGGAGGCGGCCAATGTCACCGGCCCCTCCGGCACGTTGAACCGCCAGGCGAAGGCGGCGGCGCGATCGGCCTTCGAATCGAACAAGCAGCGTTTCTTCAACCACCTGATCACCGCGATGAAGGTGCCGACGCTGATCGGCGCCATCGAGCGCGATCTCGCCGAGGGGGCCGCCTG
>JAJZVE010000563.1 GCA_021845835.1 Pseudomonadota bacterium
GCTGATCGTCTCGCGGTCCTCTTCGGTCAGGTCGCCGAACTGCAGCAGCCCGTCCACGAACAGCCGCAGCCCGAGTTCGGTCGGCAGCCGGCCGGCGGAGGTGTGCGGCGCGAACAGCAGGCCGGCCTCGGTCAGGTCGGCCATGACGTTGCGGATGGTGGCCGGCGAGAGCGTCATCGGCAGCCGGCGCGACAGCGTGCGGCTGCCGACCGGGTCGCCGGTCTCGACATATTGCTCGACGATCTCGCGCAGCACCGCCGCCGAGCGGGCGTCCAGGCCCGGCAGCACCGGCGGGCGGAGCGTGGGAGGCAGGCGGGGCGGCGTCGGACGGTCCA
Organism: Pseudomonadota bacterium; assembly: GCA_021845835.1. The sequence goes on from JAJZVE010000563.1 coordinate 336, forward strand.
TCTTCCCTGACCAGATTCGGTCGTGGCGGCGCGATCGCAAGTCTTGCGGAAGCGGCGTCGCAACGCCATAGGCTGCGTACTCCATCACGGACCCGACCGCCATGCGCCTTTCCGGACGCGCCGCCGATGCGCTGCGCGACGTCTCGCTGGTTCCCGGCTTCGCCCGCCATGCCGAAGGCTCCTGCCTGATCCGCATGGGCGGGACCGAGGTGCTGTGCGCGGCCAGCGTCGAGGGCCGCGTGCCGCCGTTCCTGCGCAACTCCGGCCAGGGCTGGGTGACGGCCGAGTACGGCATGCTGCCGCGCGCGACCCACACCCGCGGCGACCGGGAGGCGGCACGCGGCAAGCAGTCCGGGCGGACGCAGGAAATCCAGCGCCTGATCGGCCGCAGCCTGCGCGCGGTGGTGAACCGTGCCGCGCTGGGGGAAATCACGGTCACGCTCGATTGCGACGTGCTGAACGCCGACGGCGGCACGCGCTGCGCCGCGATCACCGGCGCCTGGGTGGCGCTGGCGCTGGCGCTGCGGCATCTGCAGCGGATGAACGTGCTGAAGGCCTCGCCGCTGATCGGGCAGGTGGCGGCGGTGTCGTGCGGGCTGGTCGGCGGCGCGGCGGCGCTCGATCTGGACTACGCCGAGGACTCGTCGGCCGATGCCGACGCCAATTTCGTGCTGACCGACACGGGCGGCATCGTCGAGGTGCAGGGCACCGCGGAACGCGCCCCGTTCACCGAGGCGCAGTTTTCCGCGCTCATGGCGCTGGCGCGGGTCGGCACGGCGCGGTTGTTCGAGGCCCAGCGCGCGGCGCTGGAGGGTGCCTGATGGCGCGGTGCCTTCCGGCCGGCACGCGCCTCGTCATCGCGACGCACAATGCCGGCAAGCTGCGCGAGATCGCCGAACTGGTCGGGCCGCACGGCATCGCGGTGGTCGGCGCCGGTGCGCTCGGCCTGCCGGAGCCGGAGGAGACGGCGCCCGACTTCGTCGGCAATGCGCGGCTGAAGGCGCTGGCCGCCGCGCGGGCGGTCGGCGGGCCGGCGCTGGCCGATGATTCGGGGTTCTGCGCGGCGGCGCTGGGCGGCGCGCCGGGCGTGGTATCGGCGCGCTGGGCCGGACCCGGCGGCGACTTCGCCGCCGCGATGGCGCGCGTGCAGCGCGAGGTGGGCACGAACGCGGACCGCCGCGCCTGGTTCACCGCCGCGCTCAGCCTCGGCTGGCCGGACGGGCATGCCGACAGTTTCCTCGGCCGCGTCGAGGGCCAACTCGCCTGGCCGCCGCGCGGCACGCGCGGGTTCGGCTATGATCCGATGTTCGTCCCGCTCGGCGCGACGCTGACCTTCGGCGAGATGGCGCCGGCCGCGAAGCATGCCGTCAGCCACCGGGCGCGGGCCTTCGCCCAGTTTGCCGCCGCCTGCCTCGGCGCCGCTCAGCCCGGCAGCCGGTAGGTCCGCGCCGCGGTGCCGCGATAGAGCGCGCGCTTCTCGTCCGCGCTCGCCCCGGCCACGATCTGGTCGAGGATCTCCACCCAGGTCGGATAGCGGTGCGTCAGTTCCGCCACCGTCCAGTCGCTGCCGTACATCACGCGGTCGAAGCCGAAGCACTCGATGACGTGCGCGACGTAGGGGATGACCTGCTCGCGCGTCCAGGCGGCGTGATCGGCCTCGGTGATGACGCCCGAGAGTTTCACGGCCACGTTGGGCAGCCGGGCGAGATCGGCGATCAGCGTCCACCACGGCTCGCGCAGCCCATGCCTGATGTCCGGCTTGCCGATGTGGTCGAGCACGAAGGACACGTCCGGGCAGCGGCGCACCAGTTCCAGCGCGTGCCCCAGGCCCCAGTTCCTGACGCAGATGTCGAAGCTGAGCCCATGCCGCCCGACGCGGCGCACGCCTTCGAGGAAGCCGGGTTCCAGGCAGATGCCGGGATCGCGCTCCACCTCGATCAGCCGGCGGATGCCGCGCAGCGCCGGGAAGGCGGCCAGCGCCGCCAGATCCTCCTCCACCGCCGCGCCCTTCTCGACCGGCGCGTGCGCGACCATGCCGGTGAGGCGGGGGTCGGCATCGGCCAGTTCCTGCACGAACGCCGCTTCCTGCACATGCAGGCCGGGGCCGACCGCGACCTCGGCGAACACGATCTGGTCCACCTGCACCGGGCCGCGCGCCGCGTCGAAATCGGGGAGCAGAAACGTGCGGTTCAGCTTCGGCACGCCGGCGAGCCAGGGATAGTCGAGGCGGGCGATGTCATAGAGATGGACGTGGCTGTCGATGACGGGGAACTCGGGCATGGCATGATCCCTTGCGCGGGCCGGAACAGCAGATCAGGGCCGAGATCGGCGAGGCATTTCGCGCCGCACAGGCCCATCGCGCGGTCGATCTCGCGGCGGAAGATATCCAGCACATGGGCGACCCCGGCCTCGCCGGCGACGGCGACGCCCCACAGCGCCGGGCGGCCGATCAGACAGGCGGCGGCGCCGAGTGCCAGCGCCTTCACGACATCGGCGCCGCGCCGCACGCCGCCGTCCAGCAGCACCGGCACGCGGCCGGCGACCGCGGCGACCACACCGGGCAGCGCCTCGATGGCGGACACCGCGCCGTCGAGCTGCCGGCCGCCGTGGTTGGAGACGATCAGGCCATCGACACCGTGCGCCACCGCCTCGGCCGCCTCGGCGGGGTGCAGCACGCCCTTCAGCAGCAGCGGGCCGCGCCAGAGCGCCCGCACCATGTCCACGTCCGCCCAGCTCATGGCGGGATCCAGGATCGACCCCATGCGTCCGGCGAGCGTGCGCAGGTCGGCGGCCTCGCCCGGCCGGACGTAATTGCCGAAGGTGACGCGCGGCAGTTCCCGGCGCATGCGCGCGAGCCAGCGCAGCTTCAGCGCCATCCCAGCGATATCCGTCGCGCCGAAGCGCGGCGGGATGGTGAAGCCGTTGCGCAGGTCGCGCTCGCGGTTGCCGAGCAGCTGGTTGTCGATGGTCAGCACCAGCGCGTGATAGCCGGCGGCCTGCGCGCGTTCCGTCAGCGCGCGGGTGAAGCCGCGGTCGCGGTAGATGAACACCTGCATCCAGCGCGGCGCGGCGCCGGTTTCGGCCAGTTGCTCCAGCGTGCAGACCGAGCCGTGGCTGAGGCAGTAGGCGGTGCCCGCGGCGGTGGCGGCGCGGGCGGCGGCGCGCTCGGCATCGGGCCAGAACAGGCCGGCAAGCCCGGTCGGCCCCAGCATCACCGGCAGCGCCAGGGGCTGCCCGAACAGGTTGCAGGACAGGTCGCGCGGATCGGCGCCGTGCAGCGGGCGCGGCAGCAGCGTGAGGTCCGCGAAAGCGCCTTCGTTGCGCCGCAGCGTGCGCTCGTCCTCGGCGCCGCCGTCGGCGAAGTCGAACACCGGGCGCGGCAGCACGCGGCGGGCAAGGCCGCGCATCGCCGCGACGTTATGGCCCTGGCGTTGCCACGTCGCGGTCACGGCGCGGCGGTCCGCTGGCCGCGGTACATGACGCTTCCCCCGGACTTTTGCCGCGCGATCCTAGACGAATGCCGGTCCGGCTGGCCAGGGCGGCGGGCGGGCCGCAGGCCGGTGGCGGGCGGCGGCGCGGCGCGGGCAGCGGGACGGGCGGCGAAGGCCGGGGCGCCCGGCGGGCGGTCCGGCGGGACGGCGCCGCCGCGGCGACAGGCCGCGGCGGGATCAGGGCGGGCGGCGGGTTCACCCCCAGCGTCCGGCACAGCGGGCGCAGCAGGCGCCCCGTGCGCGGGCTGGCGGCGAGCAGCGCCGCCATCTC
>JAJZVE010000564.1 GCA_021845835.1 Pseudomonadota bacterium
TTGAGCAGCACCAGCACCTCGCCGCGCGCCGCCGCCGCGGCGGCATTGTTGAGGCGGGCATAGTTGAACGGGCCGGGCAGCGGCAGCACCCGCACCCGCGCGTCCCGCGCCAGCCGCGCCAGCAGGCTCCGCGTCTCCGGCTCCGTGCTGCCGTTGTCGGCGATCAACAGTTCGAGATGCGGATAGTCGGTGCGATGCAGCACCCCCTCGGCGCAGCGGGCAAGCAGGCCGGCGCGGTCGCGCGTCGGCACGATGATGCTCACCGGCGGCGCCGGATCGGGCAGCGGGAAGCGCACGCGCAGCGTGCCGGCGAGCAGCGGATTCGCGCCGACCCATGCGCCGGCCAGGCCACGCCGCGCCAGATGCCGGGCGACCGCGTCGGCGTCGGCGTCGGCCGCGGCAATGCCCGGGGGCGCCCGGCGATGCACCAGCACCGCGGCGATGTGGCGCACCCGTGCCGGCGGCACCGCCTCGGCCAGCCGCAAGGCGCGGTCGTGGCGGGCGGCCGGGTCGCCGATGCCGCCGGCGCGCAGCCACGCCTCCCGCCGCGCCACCGCCAGATCACCCAGCAGGTCGCGGCCGAGCAGCAGGTCGGGACTCCAGTCGCCCTTGAAATGCGGGGCATGGCGCCGGCCCTCGGCATCCAGCCGGTCCTCGTCGGAATAGAGCAGCTCGGCCGTGGGATCGGCGGCCAGCGCCGCCGCGACCTCGTAGAGCGCCTGCGGGGCGAGCCGCGCGTCCGCCGGCAGCAGCCCGACCAGGCTGCCGCGGGCCGCGTCGAGCAGATCATCCGGCGCCCCCGCCGCGACCGCGATGCGCGCGTCCCGCACCATCTGTCGCGCCGCGGCGGCGACCGCCTCGGTCTCGGCGACAACGCTCAATTCCCAGTGGGGGTAGGACTGCCGGCGCAGCGCGGCGAGGCCGGCGGGCAGCAGCGGCAGGTCCGTCCCGCGCAGCGGCATGAGCAGCGAGATCAGCCGCGGCGGCAACGCCGCGACGTGGGCGGCGATGGCAGCGCGGTCGGCCGGGGTGAGCACGTCGTAGCGGCGCACCCAGGCCTGGTAGCTGGACGGCTGGCGGGGCGAGAACTGGCCGAACAGCATGCCGCGCAGCCCCGGCCAGCGCCGCAGCGCCCAGCGCCCGACGCTGCCGACGGGGCCGCGGCGCAGACAAGCGGCCAGTGCCGTGCCGGCCGGGTCGGGCGGGTCTTGCATCCAGTCTCCTTATCCTTCGATCGCAACCCAGCGGTCGCCGAGCTTGCGGTAGCGCCGCTTCACCGCCGCCCAGGCCACACGATGCGGGATTTCCTCGCCGCGCGCAGCCCCGGCATAGCTCTGCCACGCATGATTGAACGCCTCGCGATAGATGTCCTGCGCGTGCGGCGGCAGGTGATCCCGCACCGACGGCGGCAGGTCCTCGTTGCGCGCGTAGGGCATGGCATCACCGCGTGGCGTCCAGGGCAGATTGCAGGATGTAGGCAGCCGCCGCCCGGTCCACCACCTCCGCGCGGCGGCGGCGGCCGAGATCGGCTTCCTCGATCAGCATGCGCTGCACCGTCGCGGTGGACAGCCGCTCGTCCCACATCGCCGCCGGCAGGCCGGTCGCGGCCGACAGCGCGTGCGTCCAGTCGCGCGCCGCCTGCGCCGCCCGCCCCACCGTGCCGTCCATCGTGAGCGGCAGCCCGACCACGAGGCCGCCCGCCCCTTCCCGCCGCGCGATCGCCGCGATCGCGGCTGCGTTGGTCGCGAGCTTGCCGCGCCGCAGGCTGGCATAGGGACCGGCAAGGCGCAGTTCCACGTCCGACAGCGCCACGCCGATGGTGCGCGTGCCGGGGTCGAGGCCGAGCAGCCGGGCGCCTTTGGGCAGCGACGTGCGCAGGTCTGTCAGGTTGATGACGGGCATGGGCGCCGTTATGGTCCGGCGCGCATCCCGCACCAAGAGGAGATGGCATGTCGCTCGATCCCGCGACCGTGCGCCGCATTGCCCGCCTGGCCCGCATCCGCCTGGACGACGCCGAGGTGCCGCAGCTCCAGACGGAACTGAACGGCATCCTGGGCTGGATCGAGCAATTGAACGAGGTAAACGTGGACGGCATCGAGCCGCTGACCGGCGGCGCGCAGATGGCGCTGAAGATGCGCGCGGATGTCGTGAGCGACGGCAATCTCCGCGACGCCGTGCTGGCCAACGCGCCGGAACGTGCGGGCAACTATTTCGCCGTGCCGAAAGTGGTCGAGTGATGCACGATTTCTCCATTGCAACGGCCCGCGCGGCGCTGCGCGCCCGCAAGATATCGGCTCGGGAACTGACGGACGCGCATCTCGACGCGATCGCGGCGCTCAACCCACGGCTGAACGCCTTCGTCACCGTCACGGCCGAGCGCGCCCAGGCGCAGGCGCTTGCCGCCGATGCGGCACTGGCGCGCGGCGATCACGGTCCGCTCACCGGCATTCCGCTGGCGGTCAAGGACCTGTTCTGCACCGCGGGCGTGCGCACCACGGCGGCCAGCCGCATCCTGGAACCGTTCGTGCCACCCTACGAGAGCACCGTCACCGCGAACCTGCTGCGCGACGGCGCGGTGTTTCTCGGCAAGGCGAATCTCGACGAGTTCGCGATGGGGTCGTCCAACATGACCTCGGCGTTCGGGCCGGTGACGAATCCGTGGACACGGCGCGGCGACAATTCTCCGCTCGTGCCGGGCGGGTCGTCGGGCGGTTCCGCCGCGGCGGTGGCGGCGCGGCTCGCGCTCGGCGCCACGGGCACCGATACCGGCGGCTCGATCCGCCAGCCGGCCAGCTTCTGCGGCATCGTCGGCATCAAGCCGACCTACGGGCGCTGCAGCCGCTGGGGCATCGTCGCGTTCGCGTCCTCGCTGGATCAGGCCGGGCCATTCGGGCGCACGGTGGAGGATTGCGCCATCCTGCTCGGCTCGATGGCCGGGCATGATGCGAAGGATTCCACCTCCGCCGACATCGCCGTGCCCGACTTCGCCGCCGCCTGCGCGCGCGGGGTCGCGGGATTGCGCATCGGCGTGCCGCGCGAATACCGCAGCGACGGCATGGCGCCGGAGATCGAGGCGCTGTGGCAGCAGGGCATCGCCTGGCTGCGCGACGCGGGCGCGGAGATCGTCGACGTCTCCCTGCCGCACACGAAATACGCGCTCGCCACCTACTACATCGTGGCGCCGGCCGAGGCGTCGTCCAACCTCGCGCGCTACGACGGCGTGCGCTTCGGGTTGCGCGCGCCGGGCGAGGACCTGGACGACCTCTATCAGAACACGCGCGCGGCCGGCTTCGGGCAGGAGGTGCGGCGGCGCATCATGATCGGCACCTATGTGCTCTCGGCCGGGTACTACGATGCCTATTACCTGCGCGCGCAGAAGGTGCGCGCGCTGATCCTGCGCGATTTCACCGAGGCGTTCCGCCACTGCGACGCCCTGCTGACGCCGACCGCGCCATCGGCCGCGTTCGGCCAGGGCGAGAAGATGGACGACCCGGTCACGATGTATCTGAACGACGTGTTCACCGTGCCGGCGAACATGGCCGGGATTCCGGGGCTTTCGGTTCCCGCCGGGCTGGATGCGCAGGGCCTGCCTTTGGGCTTGCAGGTGCTGGGGCGGCCGTTCGACGAGGAGACGGTGTTCGCCGTCGGCGCCGCGATCGAGCGGGCGGCTGCCTTTGATGCGGTCCCGTCTTTGCGGGCGGGAAAGTAAGAACTTTTATCCACAGATGACACAGATTACACAGATTAAACAAGAAAATCAGGACGTCGGGCGTCGGGACGAGCAGACTTATGCGGTCATTGGCGCTGCGATGGCGGTGCATCGTGAACTAGGGCACGGATTTCTTGAATCCGTCTATTATGAAGCCCTGGCAAAGGAATTTTTGCTTGCGCGCATTCCATTCGAACGCGAGGCAAGCTTTGCCATCCGCTATCGTGGCGAAGTGCTGAATGCCACCTTCCGGGTCGATTTCATCTGCTTTCAGTCCTTGATCGTGGAAATCAAAGCCCTGCACAGGCTATCGGGCACGGAAGAGGCGCAAGTCATGAACTACCTGAAGGCATCAAGCCTGCAACGCGCGCGTCTGATCAATTTC
>JAJZVE010000565.1 GCA_021845835.1 Pseudomonadota bacterium
GCCTCCGCCACGTTATAGACACCCTTCCCGCCCCGCGTGCAGGCAAGACGCGCGGCGTGCGCGGCGGCGTCGACATGCACCGGCGCCGCGCCGCGCGGCGCCTCGGCGCCGGTGCCGGGGCCGTAGAAGCGGCCGAAGCGCAGCACGATGCCGGCCAGCGGCGCGCCCAGCACCTGCGCCTCCAGGCTCGCCACGGCCTGCGCGGTGACGCCCACCGACCCGGCGGCATCGACGGCGAGCGGCGCATCCTCGGCGTGCGGCAGCGTGCCGGGGGCGTAGGCGAAGGCGATGCTCTGCGCCACCAGCCGGGCCACGCCCGCCGCCACGCTGGCCGCCACCAGGTTGCGCGTGCCGTCGATGCGGATGCGGGCGTTGCGGCCGAGCGCCTCGGCCATGCGCGCCGGATCGAGGCCGGGCGGCAGGTCGGTGAGCTGGTGCATCACCACCTCCGGCCGCGCTGCCAGCACCGCCGCGCGCAGGGCGTCGGCGTCGAAGGCATCGACGATCACCGGCGCCACGCCGATCCCGCGCAGCAGCGCGGCGCGCTCCGGCCGCCGCGTGGTGCCGACCACGCGCCAGCCATCGGCGATCAGCAGCGGCGCCAGCCGGCGGCCAATGACACCGGCGGCGCCGGCGAGGAACACGGTCGGGATCATGCCTCTCCCCTGCGCGCGGCGCCGGGCGGCGGCGCCGGCAGCACGACATGGTAGCCGACCGGCAGCAGGCGCAGCGGGACGCGCTGTTCCAGCGTACCCCACAGGCCGCGCGGCAGGAACAGCGCGAACAGCAGCGCCGCCGCGCCGAGGCCGACCAGATACCACACCCCGGCGGCGCCGAACGCCGTCTCGACCGCGAAGAACAGGACGGCGCCGATCACCGGCCCCTCGAACGTGCCGAGGCCGCCGACCAGCGTCATGAAGATCATGTAGGCGGTCCATTGCACGCTGAAATAGGCGCGCGGCTGGAAGGTGATGGCCGAGGCCAGCCACAGCGCGCCGGCCAGGGCGCAGCCGAAGGCGGCCAGCACGAACACGACGCGCTTGGCCGCCAGCACCCGCACGCCGACCGACGCCGCCGCCTGCTCGTCGTCGCGGATCGCCTGCAGCGAGGCGCCCAGGCCGCCGCGCAGCAGCAGGAACACCACCCCCAGCAGCGCGACCATGAAGGCGAAGGCGCTCCAGTAGGTATCCGCCCGCCGCGCCGGCGCCGCGATGGCGTCGATCGCGATCAGCGACGTGCCGGTCTCGCCGTTCACCAGCCTGTCGAGGTTGACCAGCAGATGCGCCAGTTCCGCCACCACCCACATGCCGATCGCGAACTCGCCGCCATGCAGCCGCAGCATCACCTCGCCGACCGGCAGCGCAAGGATGCCGATCAGCACCGCCGCCGCCGGCAGGGCCAGATAGACCGGCACCCCGGCATGCGAGAGGCGGACGGCGGCATAGGCACCGAGGCCGAAGAACGCCTGCTGCCCCACCGAGACAAGCCCGCTGTAGCCGGCGAGCGCGTTCCACATCACCGCCAGGATCACGTAGACGAACAGCGCCGTCAGCCGGTCGACGGTGCCGGGCGCGAACAGGAACGGCCCGGCCGCCAGCACCGCGAGGCCGGCGCCGGCAGCGGCCACGAAGGCGAGGGAGCGCCCGGTCCAGCGCTGCACCACAAGCATGCTCATGCCGCCCGCATCCGCAAGCCGCGCCAGGACAATTCGCCCAGCCACACGCGCGCCGCCAGCACGGCCAGGAACACGACATGGCCGGCGATGAGAAAGAGGTTCGGGCTGACATAGGCGCCGAGATTCTGCGCCACCCCGAGCACGATGCCGCCGGCGAGCGTGCCCCACAGCGAGCCGAAGCCGCCGATCACCACCGTCTCGAACGCGAAGATCAGCTGCGCGCCGCCGCTGTACGGATTGAACGTGGCGCGCAGCGCAAGGAAGGCGCCGGCGACCGCGACCAATGCCATCGCGATCGCCGTCGCCAGCGCATAGACCGCGCGCGCATCGATGCCGATCAGGCCGACGATCTCCGGATCCTCGGCGGTCGCGCGGATCGCCTGGCCGAGCCGCGTGCGCGCCAGCAGCAGCTGCAACCCGCCGAGCAGCGCCACCGCGGCGACGAGGCTCAGCACGTCGAGCTGCCCGACCGAGATGTCGTCGGTCAGCGCCCAGCTCGCGAAGGCAAGGTCGCCGATATAGGGCGAAAGCGAGCGCGTGTCGGCGCCGAAGCCCTGGAACAGCAGGTTGTCGAGCACGATCGCCAGCCCGAAGGTGCTGAGCAGCGGCACCAGCACGCCGCTGCGCAGGCTGCGTTCCAGCACCAGGCGCTGCAGCGCCCAGCCGACCATTGCCATCACCGGCACCGCGACCAGCAGGCCGAGCCAGGGCGACAGGCCGAGCCGGTCGGCCAGCACGAACAGCAGGAACGCCGCCAGCACCGCGAGACTGCCATGCGCGAGGTTGACGATGCGCATCACGCCGAACAGGAACGACAGGCCGCAGGCGATCAGCGCGTAATAGGCACCGAGGAACACGCCCTGCAGCACCTGGTTGAGCAGGATCATGCCGCCGCTCCGCGCAGGCCGAAATAGGCCTGCATGATCTGCTCGCGCGTCGTCTCGCGCGCCGCGCCCTGATAGGCGATGCGGCCCTCCAGCAGGCAGATCACGCGATCGGCGACGCGCAGCGCGCGGCCGAGGTCCTGCTCCACCAGCACGATGGTCGCGCCGCCGCCGAGCAGCCCCTGCAGCGAGGCATAGACGCCATCGACCGCGACCGGCGACAGGCCGAGCGATACCTCGTCCAGCAGCAGCAGGCGCGGATTGGTCATCAGCGCGCGGGCGATCGCCACCGCCTGCTGCTGCCCGCCCGAGAGATTGCCGGCGCGCGCCTTCAGCTTCTCCCGTATCTGCGGGAAGGTTTCCAAGACGCGCTCCAGCGTCCACGGTCCCGCGCGGCCGCGCCAGCCGGCGACGTTCAGATTCTCCTCCACCGTCATGCCGGCGAACAGCCGCCGTCCCTCCGGCACCAGCGCGATGCCGCGCTGCACGCGGCGATGCGCCGGCAGCGCGGTGATGTCGGCGCCGTCGAACATGATCCGCCCGGCGCGCGCGCGATGCGCGCCGGCGATGCTGCGCAGCAGCGTGGTCTTGCCGGCGCCGTTGGCGCCGACCAGCGCCAGCGTCTCGCCCTCCGCGACCGTCAGGCTGACGCCGCGCACCGCCTGCAGCAGGCCGTGCCGCGCGTCGAGCGCCTCAACCGACAGGATGGCCATGCGCCGCGGACCCGAGATAGGCGTCGATCACCGCCGCATCCTTCAGCACCGCCTCCGGCGTGCCGTCGGCGATGACGCGGCCGGCATCCATGCACAGCATCCGCTCCACCACCTGCACCAGCACATGCACGATATGCTCGATCCACACCACGGCGATGCCGCGCGCGCGGATCTCGCGGATGATGCCGACGAGATCGGTCGCCTCGGCATCGGTCAGCCCGCCGCCGATCTCGTCCAGCAGCAGCAGGCGCGGCCCGGTCGCCAGCGCGCGCGCCAGTTCCAGCCGCTTGCGGTCGAGCAGGCCGAGCGTCGCGGCGCGGCGGTTGGCAAGCGTCGGCATCCCCGACAATGCGAGGCTGTCGAGACAGCGCCGATACGCCGCCTGCCCGTGCAGCCCGCCGCCGGTGCGGGCGGCGACCAGCAGGTTCTCGAACACCGTCATGCCGGCGAAGGGGCGCGGAATCTGATGCGACCGCGCGAGCCCGCGCCGGCAGCGTTCCGCCGCGTCGAGGCGCGAGACATCCTCGCCGCCGAACAGGATGCGCCCGGCATTCATCGGCACCGCGCCCGACAGCACGTTGAGCAGCGTGGTCTTGCCCGCCCCGTTCGGCCCGACGATGCCGATGGCATCGCCGGGCCGCACGACGAAATCCACGTCGCTCAGCACGGTGAGCGCGTTGAACCGCTTGCGCAACCCCGATGCGGCCAGCAGCGGGCCGGGCGGCGGCATCGGCCGATGCTCAGCGATACGGCACCAGCTTCGCCGTGACCGGCACGTTGCGGTCGGTGGCGTTCTCGACGATCACGCAATCGAGCTTGA
>JAJZVE010000566.1 GCA_021845835.1 Pseudomonadota bacterium
GCGTGCTGCGCCCGCCGCGGCGGGCCAGCGGCGGCCATCGGGATTGTTCGGGTTGCACAGCACCGCACCGGGAGCGGCGGCCAGTTCCGCGAGCGAACCGGCAGACATGACGCGCGCGCCCGCCATCTGCCAGGCGCGGGCATGCTCGGCGTAGGTCGGGCCGAGCACCGCGACCGCGGGTAGCGGAAACACGCGCGGCAGCAGCTGGATCAGGGCCTGCGTGCCGGGCGCGGCAACCACCATCTCTGGGCTGGCCACCCGATAGGCGCGCGCCGCCTGCGCTTCGAGCGCAGCCACCTCCTCCGGCTCGGGCAGTCGGGCGAAGGCGGCTGCCGGCAGCTCCGGCAGCGCGTAGGCATGCGGGTTGATGCCGGTGGACAGGTCAAGGAACGGTTCCGGGGCGTCCGGGAACAACCGGCGCGCCAGCCCCAGCTGGCCGCCATGTGCGACCGCTTCGCTCACCCGTACAGCACGAAATAGAGGCCGAGGAGGCCCGCCGCCAGCAAAATAGGGCCGAGGATGATCAGCGCGCCCTGCATCCATTGCCGTGCCGGCGGCGGTTCGTCGCGGCCCGGATAGAATGAGACCACATCGTGTTGGTAGCGTGGCGGGAAATCCAGGCGGATCGCCTCGATCGGCCGGACCGTGGGCGAGGGGTCGCGCACATCGACGACATTGCCGTCGCGCGGCTCGTTCTGGAAATCCATGCCGGCCATGCGCACCGGCACCGGCGGCATGGCGTCATCGACGAACAGCTCGAAATCAAACACGATTACCTGACCGAACTCGCATGTCTCGAAGCTGCGGTGCAGATTGCGGATCTGGCCGCGCACCCGGCCGGCCCGCACCGGCCGCAGGCCCCAGCGGTCGCGGCGTCTGCGCCACGGCAATCCGGCTGTCCTGGATCCGCTCATGCGCTGCCCCGTGCGACGCGGTCGCCGGCTTCATCCTGTGCATCGGGATAGCGGATGGCCAGCACTTCCACTTCCACGAGGCCGGCTGGCGTGTGCAGCTTCACGGCGTCGCCGACGCGGGCGCGCAGCAGCGCGCGCGCGATCGGCGAATGGAGACTGACCTCGCCACGCCCGATATCCGCTTCGTCGGCGCCGAGGATGGTGACGGTGCGCTCACTGTCAGTTTCGTCCGCATACGTGACCGTGGCGCCGAAGAACACGCGGTCGCGCCGGCGCTGCTGCGCAGGATCAACCACCTCGGCGATGTCCAGCCGCTTCATCAGGAAGCGCAGGCGCCGATCGATCTCGCGCAGGCGCTTCTTGCCATAGAGATAGTCGCCGTTCTCTGAGCGGTCGCCGTTGCCGGCCGCCCAGGACACGATCTCCACCACGTTCCGGCGTTCGACGCGGAGCAGATGGTCCAGTTCGGCGCGCAGGCGGGCGTGTCCCGCCGGGGAGATGTAGTTCTTCGCGCCGTGCGTGATCGGCGGCGCATCGGCTTCGGTGCTGTCGTCGTTGTCCGCCGCGGCCACTCAGGCGATCGTCTTGAGATAGTTCGCGAGCTTGGCCGCCGCAGTCGCCTTGTCGGTATGGTCGAGAGCGGCGAGTTCGGCGGCCAGGCGGTCCATCGCCGATTCATAGATCTGGCGTTCGGAAAAGCTCTGGTCCGGTTGGCCGGCGTTGCGGTGCAGGTCCCGCACCACCTCCGCGATCGCCAGCGGGTCGCCGGAATTGATCTTGGCCTCGTATTCCTGCGCGCGGCGCGACCACATGGTGCGCTTGATCCGCGCACGGCCTCTCAGCACCTTCAGAGCTTCCTCGAACATGTCGCGCGTCGCCAGCTTGCGCAGGCCGGCGCTGCGCGCTTTCGTCACCGGCACGCGCAGCGTCATCCGGTTCTCTTCGAAGGTGATGTGGATGAGCTGCAGCCGGTGGCCGGCAATCTCCTCCTCCGCGATGCGCTCGACGCGCCCGACGCCGTGGGTGGGATAGACGACGTAGTCGCCCTCGGCGAAGGTCTCGTCCTTGTTGCTGGCGCGGGAGATCGGGGCGGGCCGGCCGTTCAGCGGCGACGGCGGCAGCGGCGGGCGCCCAGGCTCAGCGGGTCCTGTCGGATCGGGCTCGGGCGCATCAGCTGTCGGCTGTGCCGCAGCGCTTCCCTGCGGAACAGCGGTGGCGACGGCGACCTTGCGCGGCGGCGGCTTCTGGGGCACGGCGGTCGGGATCGCCGGCCGCGAATCGGTCTTGCGCTCAGTCGTGGCAGACGCGGCGGACGACTTCATGCCAAACCCTCGTGAACTCGAACACACAAACCCCGGTCCCGGCGGCAGCCGCCGCGAGAGCAAGACGCCCCAGGTCCGGACTTCCCTACGGGACATGCCACAGGCCGCGTCAGCATGACGCCCCTGCCGGTAACTCTACATGTAACACAAATCGGCGCCCGCGTCATCCCGGCAAGCAGCCGGTCGGCCGGACTGGTCTGCAACCGCGGCGTGACAGGCCGGCTTACGGCGTTCCTGGCTCTGGGGAGAACAGCTTACTTTTTTCGAGCCGGTCCTTCCATTCGTCGGCATCAGCCGGCGGTTCACCCTTGCGGGTGATGTTGGGCCAGCTGCCGGCGTAGGTGCGGTTCAGCTCCAGCCACGCCGCGGCGCGGTCGTCGCTGTCGGGGACGATGGCTTCGGCGGGGCATTCCGGCTCGCAGACGCCGCAGTCGATGCACTCGTCGGGATGGATGACCAGCATGTTCTCGCCGACGTAGAAGCAATCGACCGGGCATACCTCCACGCAGTCCATGTATTTGCAGCGGATGCAGTTCTCGGTGACCACGTAGGTCATCGCAGGCTCCTGGATACAGGCGGGACAGGGTCAGCGCGGGTATGGCGCCGAATCCCCGGGGCCGCAAGGGTCGTGGTACGCTGCGGTATCCTCCGGCACCTCCCGATAGAGCGCGGCTGCGCTGGCCGGGCTGCCACGCCGGGCAGCGAGGGCCAGCACTTCGATGACGCGCACGTGCCCATGCAGCGGCAGCGTCAGCACGTCGCCAGGCCGCAGCCTTGCGTGTGGCTTGTCCGTTGCCTGGCGGTTGATGCGAATGCCGCCCGCGGCGGCCAGTTGTGCGCAGGCCCCGCGCTGGCGCAGGAACCGGGCGCACCAGAGCCAGGCATCGAGGCGCTGCCAGTCGCGAGTCTCGGTCGCGGCCACGGTCAGGGCCGCAAGGCCGCGAGCGCGGCGAACGGTCCATCCTGTCGCGGCGCCGGGTGGCGGGGCGGGGTGGCGGCGGGGCGGCGCTGCGGCGCCATCATCGCCGGCGCCGGCGGGCCGAACTGTTCCTGGGCCAGCGGCGCCGCAGGGAACAGGCGGAAGCCAAGGCCGTGCAGCACTGCCGGCAGCAGCTCGGCGCGCACCGAGAGTCGGGAGGCGAGGTCGGCGGGCACGGGCACGGGGCCGCGCCGGCTGTTCCAGGTGAGTTCGGCTCCCACGCGCTCGGCGATGTCGAGCCGGACCAGCATCGGTCCCGCCGCCACCCAGCCGAGCGCAGTGGCGAACCCGACCGGCCAGTCCTCGGGCGGCGCCATGGCGACCAGGCCGGGGGCTGGCAGCGACGGCACGGGTTCGCCGCGACGCAGTGCCCAGAGCGCGGCCCGGCGGGCGGCCGGACGAGGCTTGAGCAGGGCGGGAAGGAACAGTCCTCGCCGGCCGACGCGCACGCCCATCGCCTTGAGACGGCTGCGCAGCGCAGGCGCTGCGGCATCCTCGGCTTGCGGCGCGACGCCGAGTCCCTCCGTCAGGCGGTGCATCGGGCCGCGCAGGGCCGATTCGCGCTCGGCCACCTCGGCAGCGGCGAACAGCGGCGCGAGCACATCCCGCACCTCGGCATCGATGTAGCGCTGCAGCCGCTGGCGGACTCGCTCACGTGCGCCGCTGTCGAGGAACTCACTGTCCAGCACCTCGACCAGCGGGCGCAGTGCGGTCGCGCCAGGGCGCAGCCGCGCGATCGGCGTGCCTTCCCAGGCAATCCGTTGGCTTGGCAGCCAGGCGAAGGCGTCGTCCACCGCCGCCTCCAGCCGGGCGACGCGGCGTGGCATCTCCTCGCGCAGTGCCCGCCGCGCCGCACGCAGCAC
>JAJZVE010000567.1 GCA_021845835.1 Pseudomonadota bacterium
TGTTCGGCAGCGGCAAGGTCAGCAACCTGATGGGCGACTTCGCCAAGGGCATCAAGGCGTTCAAGAAGAACATGGCCGAGGACACCGACGCCTCGATGGAGGCGAGTGCCGAAAAGCCGGCCGGCTCGATCGCCGCGCCGGGCGCGCGCACCAGCGGCAGCCAGCAGTCCTCCGCCGCGCACCAGGGCTGACGTGCCACCACAAGCTGTTGTGGTCGAGCGCTGAGTTGTCCACAAGTTTCTGCGCCCGCCGGCCGTTCCGCCGTTGAGTCGGAGGCGCCCCGCCCATACAGTATGTTGTGCTGTAGCAGGCGGGGGACCACGAGATGGAGTGGAACGAGGAGACGATCACGCGGCTGCGGACGTTCTGGTCCGAGGGACATTCCACGGCCGAAATCGGCCGCCGCATGGGCGTTTCCAAGAACGCCGTGGTGGGCAAGGCCCATCGTCTCGGTCTGGTGTCGCGGCCCTCGCCGATCCGCCGCGATGGGCTGCCCGCGGCCGAACCGCACCCGCCCGCGCCACGGCGCGCCTTCGGCCCCACGCTGCCGCCGCTGGTCGGCGAGACGGCGCTGCCGATGCCAGCCACCCAGCCGCGGCCGGCGGCTCCGGCAGTCGCGCGTCCCGTGCCCGCCCCCCCGGTCGCCGCGATGCGGGCGGTGCCGGCCCGGGCGGCGCGGCGCTCCACATGCTGCTGGCCGATTGGCGAACCGGGCACGCCGAGCTTCCGCTTCTGCGACGACGACGCGATGTCGGGCAAGCCGTACTGCGCCGAGCATGCGCAACTCGCCTACGTAAGGGTGCGTGACCGCCGCGAGGATGCGGCCTGACCCGGGCGTGAGGCGCGTGACGGTCCGGTCATATTGCAGGCCAGGGCCGATGCCGCGTATCGTTCCGTCGGGGCGGCACGGCGCGCGCAAGCGAAACAACAAGCCGTCCGGCGAAAGGGGGGTGCGCGGATCGGTCCGTGCGCTCATGGGAAGGGCGTCCGGCGCTTGCCGCTCGCTGTCGCGTCCAACGCGGCGGGCCGCGGATGCCGCAGCAAGCAAGGGAAGGCGTGGCGTCAATGGCCAAAGGCACGGTCAAGTGGTTTAATCCGACGAAGGGGTACGGTTTCATCGCTCCGGATACCGGGGGCAAGGACGTATTCGTCCATATCAGCGCGGTCCAGAAGGCCGGATTGCGCACGCTGAACGAGGGCCAGAAAGTCGGCTTCGACGTAGAGCAGCAGCAGAACGGCCGTGCGGCCGCGGTGAACCTTTCGGCTGACTAGGCATTCCCGCCCTCGTGGCGGGAGGGCTTGCGGCCGGCGGAGCGGTGGTCCACATGGCGCGGTGCTGCGTGCGCATGTACCTGGGGAACGCCGCTACGATGAACACGAGTCCGCATCTTTCCGAGCCGTACGCTGCGCCGCACACAGCACTGGATGCCGAGGCGGTGCGCGCCGCCTATCGCCGCTGGGCGGCGATCTACGACGCCTCGTTCGGCGGCGTGTCCGCCTGGGGCCGGCGGGCGGCGGTGGCGGCCGCGAACGCGCTGCCGGGGCGGCGCGTGCTGGAAGTGGGCGTCGGCACCGGCCTGGCGCTGCCGCATTACCGGCGCGACAAGCGTGTCGTCGGCATCGACCTGTCGCCCGACATGCTGGCCCGCGCCCGCGCCCGCGTCGCCGCCGAGCGGCTGGCGCAGGTCGAGGCGCTGCACGAGATGGACGCCGAGGCAACCAGCTTCGCCGACGCGAGCTTCGACATTGCGGTCGCCATGTTCGTTGCCTCCGTGGTGCCGCACCCGCGGCGCCTGCTGGCCGAACTCAGGCGGGTGGTGCGGCCGGGCGGTCACATCCTGTTCGTCAACCATTTCGCAGCCGAAGGCGGCCTGCGCTGGTGGGCCGAGCGGGCGCTGGCGCCGGCCTCGCGCGCGCTCGGCTGGCACCCGGATTTCCGCTTCGAGGCGCTGCTGCCGCCCGCCGACCTCGCCGCCGCGCGGCGCCAGGCGGTGCCGCCGTTCGGCCTGTTCACGCTGGTCGCGCTCGACGCCTGACGCGGCGTTCACACATCGCAAAGACTGAATGTGAGCGCGCGAGGGGTCTTGATCTAGATCAATCGGTCGGGTAGCCCATCTGCAGCAGCGCCGGCCGGAACGGCCCGGCGCGCCCTTAGCGGGATGGATCGGCCGATGCAGCTACTCCGGCGGTGCGCTGCCACATTCGCTTTCACCTTCGGGGGGGCGGCGGCCTCGGTCGCGCCGGCGCTGGCCCAGGTGCCGCGCCCGTGGCAGATCGGCATGCAGGTCGCCCACAGCCCGGTGCAGGCCCGCATCGAATCCCTGCACACCCTGGTGCTGTGGATCATCACGCTGGTCACGCTGCTGGTCGGTGTGCTGCTGGTCTGGGTGATGGTGCGCTACAATGCACAGCGCAATCCGGTGCCGAGCCGCACCGCCCACCACACGCTGCTGGAAGTGGCGTGGACGGTCGTGCCGGTTCTGATCCTGGCGATCATCGTCATCCCGAGCTTCCGCCTCATCTATTACGAGGACCGCACGCAGAACGCCGACCTGACGGTCAAGGTCACCGGCCACCAGTGGTACTGGGAATACACCTACCCCGACCGCGGCAACATCGACTTCACCAGCTACATCGTGAAGGACGCCGATCTCAAACCGGGCGAACCGCGGCTGCTGACGGTGGATAACCCGGTCGTGGTGCCGGCGGGCAAGAACATCCGCGTCCTGACCACGAGCGCGGACGTGATCCACAGCTTCTTCATCCCGAGCCTCGGCGTGCAGCGTTACGCGATTCCCGGCCGCAGCATCGAGACCTGGTTCCGTGCCGACCAGCCGGGTGAGTACCACGGTGAGTGCAACCAGATCTGCGGCACCAACCACAGCTTCATGCCGATCGTGATCAAGGCCGTGACCCCTGCGGAATTCGACGCCTGGGTGCAGCAGGCCAGGACCAGGTTCGCCGGCGATCCGCCGGCCGGTCCGGCACGGTTCGCCGCCACCGGACAAGTTCAGTGACCGCCGCCGTCACCACGCGTCGCGCGGCGCGCGCAGGAGAGCCAGCATGAGTGCCACCGCCCACGGCCATGCCCATCACGACGAACACGGCCATGCGCCGGGTTTCGTCGCGCGCTGGCTGTTCAGCACCAACCACAAGGACATCGGCACGCTCTACCTGATCTTCGCCGTCGTCGGCGGCACGGTCGGGATGATCCTCTCGCTGATCATGCGCTGGGAACTGTTCTCGCCGGGCATGCACCATTTCTCCTCCGGGCAGGAATGGAACACGGTGATCACGGCGCATGGGCTGCTGATGATCTTTTTCGCCGTGATGCCGGCGATGATCGGCGGCTTCGGCAACTGGTTCGTGCCGATCATGATCGGCGCGCCGGACATGGCCTTCCCGCGCCTGAACAACATCAGCTTCTGGCTTCTGGTGCCGGCGTTCTGCCTGATCATGGCCGGCCTGCTGATGGGCGAATCGGGATCCGGCTGGACGCTGTACCCACCGCTCTCGAACAGCACCTATGAATCCGGTCCCGGCATGGATTTCACGCTGTTCGCGCTGCACCTCGCCGGCATCTCCTCGCTGCTCGGCGCCATCAACTTCATCACCACGATCTTCAACATGCGCGCGCCCGGCATGACGCTGCACAAGATGCCGCTGTTCGTGTGGTCGATCCTGGTGACGGCGTTCCTGCTGCTGCTGTCGATCCCGGTGCTGGCCGGCGCGGTCACGATGCTGATCACCGACCGCAATTTCGGCACCGCTTTCTTCGACCCGCAGGGCGGCGGCGATCCGGTGCTGTTCCAGCACCTGTTCTGGTTCTTCGGCCACCCCGAGGTGTACATCATGATCCTGCCAGGCTTCGGCATGATCAGCCATGTCGTCTCGACGTTCTCGAAGAAGCCGGTGTTCGGCTATCTCGGCATGGCGTACGCGATGGTGGCGATCGGCGTGGTCGGCTTCGTGGTGTGGGCGCACCACATGTTCGTCTCCGGCATCGACGTGGACACGCGCGCCTACTTCATGGCTGCGACCATGATCATCGCGGTGCCGACCGGCATCAAG